>CANRHX010000044.1 GCA_947630545.1 uncultured Clostridia bacterium | reverse complement strand
CCTTCAACAACGAAAGAACCCACTCCTCCAATACCGAACACAGCTACTTTTGCTTTTTTTAATTTTTCAACTGATTCATTTCCTATTAGTAATTCTGTTCTTGAAAATTGATTTAACATTTACTATTCCACCTTTTAATATATAATTATAATTGTATCTTTTGTTATTTACTACTAATCCATTATATCTCCATACATCATATATCTAAAGCCTGTTGTATTTGTGTTATTTGCAAATTCATCTTTACCTAAATTTTCTCTGGTAATTAACTCTTTAAAATATGATAAATATGTTACTAATCTATATAATCTAGTATTTTGATTAAATCTAAAAATTATGTCTTTATTATATTCTGCATCTCCTTCTGCTAAATTTTTATTATCATAATCAAAAATTATATATGTATCTTTTGATTTCATCATTGTATTTATTGAATCTGGTGTAAATGCATATAAGTTATAATCTTCCATAGTTGTATATGCCATTCTATCTTCTGTTACTTCTAGTAAATGTTCAAAGTCTTCATCATCTTTTTCAAATACAAAGAATCCATCTTTACTTGGATCTTTAAAATAAATTCTGTCTGGCTTTCTTTTATAAACATTTTTGCAATATTCAAATTTTAGATAATTATTGCCATAACCTGCTTCATCTTGTTCTACTTTACTTTTTAAGTCTTCCATTTCAGGAGTTAATGCTTTTTTATTTTCTTTACTTTCATTAACTGTTTTTTCGCTTGTATACACTATATCGTTCTTATTTTCATTGTTTTTACCAGACATACCTAAAAATATCACTAATCCTAGACCTACAATAAATAATACTATAACAACACCTATTATTATCTTTTTTTGCTTTTTTTCATCTATAATATCCAAATATTTCATATAAACCTCCAAATCACACCATTATTTTATCATTTTATGTTGTGTTTGTACATATTTTTTTATTTTGTATTAATGCTTTTTATTAATTATATATTTTTATTTTTTATATAGTTTCCTTCAAATTCATTTTCAAGTATATCCATATGTAACTTATCATGATATTTTCCATTTATAAATATCGCTTCTCTACTTCTACCAGTATCCTTAAATCCACATTTTAGATAACATTTATGAGCTCTTTCATTTATATCAAGAAGATCTAATCTTATATTATGTAGATTTAAGTATTTAAAACCGTATTCTAATAGAAGTCTTATAGCTTCTGTACCATATCCATTACTTCTGTAATCTTCTTCTCCTATAAAGATTCCAAGAACAGCACTTCTTGCAATCCAATTAAAATTTTCTAAACCAATTGTTCCGATTAATTTATCATTACTTAAATCAATAATATTAAAATTTCTATTTTCGTTATTCTTTGCAGAATTTTCAAGCCATTCCTTTTCTCCAATTAAAGTTGTAATTTGTCCGCTTCTTCCCGTATAGTCGGTTACTTGAAAATCATTCATCCATTCTGTAAATTTTTCAATTTCTTCTTCTGATGTTCCTTTTGGAGATAAATATATTCTGTCTCCTACTAATTTTTTAAAATATTTCATTTAAATCCACCTCTTTTCTTCTAATTAATTTTATCATTTTTGTTCTATTTTCTCTTCATATATATTTGAATATTTTCCAATGCTTTCATCAACATCTATTTTATAATCTTTTACTATACAATTAGAATATTCATCATCGAAATATTCTTTTATCATTTTTCCACCTAAAGCTTCCATAGTTTTCCATGATGCTGGATTATCTTTATCTGCATCCATCAAAACTTCTTTTATTCCGTATTTTTGACAAATTTTTAAACCTAAATATAAATTTATTTTATTATATCCATTTCCTCTTTCGGTAGGTCTTATTGAATATCCAATATTTCCTCCATACTTCTTCAATCGTTCATTTAACGCTAATCTTATATTTATCATTCCTACAATTTTATTATCTTCTTTTCTTATAAGAAAATAGGTTCTTGCAGGGACTTTTTCTTCATTAGGTATTCTTTTATAATCTTCTTTTAATTTTTCTAACCAACCTTCATAGTTATCTAAGAATCTTTGTAATCCACCTGTTCCATTTATTTCGGAATTATATGTATAAAATTCATTTATAAATTCTATTGCTTCTTTTTTTCTTTTAATACATGGTTCTTCTAAATAAAACTTTTCCATGTTATCACTTCCTCATTTCATTTTAATAATTATAAAATCACTTTCATCGGATAAAATTTTAGTCCATTTACAACTTGTTCTGTATCTGTATCAATAAAGCCTAAATGCTTATAAACTTCATGAGCATAAGACGATGAATTTACTGTAAAATAACCTATCGAATTTGCTTCTTTTATCCTGCTATATAAAGACTTTCCTATTCCTCTTCTATGATAGTTTCCGTCTACAAAGAATAATGCAATATGATTACTATCTTTAGTAGCAATAACTCCAATTATTTTATTATTTTCAAAGGCTCCTATAAATTTTCTTTCTTTTATCCATTGTTCATTATCTATAGTTCTTTTAAATTCTTCTATTCCTTCTTGTGTATAATCTGGAGCTTCATATTCTAAAAATGTTCTCCAAACTAAATCAAGTGCTTCTTTCAT
>CANRHX010000043.1 GCA_947630545.1 uncultured Clostridia bacterium | reverse complement strand
TTTTTAGAGAACAAATATTTATTGGTTGGGACATTTTCTAAAGTTACTACTTAAGACATTATCATAAATTAATCATACAAAGTAAAGAAGTTTCATAAAAACTATTGCCAAAGTTATAAAAATATTGTATAATCTGTTCATATTTTAAATCTAATTACAACTTTAGGCTTTACTTAAAAATTTTTTTCTAAATATTTTTAATCTTTTTTAATGGATTTAAAAGTTATTTTAGTATGGACAGGAGGTGAAATTATGCAAGAAACTCTTAACGAAATTCTATTAGAATTAAAAAAGTTAAACAAAAGAATAGATAACCTAGAAGAAAGAATGGATAAACTAGAAGAAAAAGTAGATAGAGGATTTAAAGACTTAAAAGAATATGTAGACACAAGATTCGAAGAAATGAAAAAGTACGTAGACACAAGATTCGAAGAAATGAAAAAGTACGTAGATGCAACAATAGAAGAAAAGCTTCAAAAATTTAAAGAATACGTAGATGCAACAATAGAAGAAAAAATTCAAACTTATAGTCAAGACATTGCAGATGATTTACATTCTCTTTTTGCAATAATTAAAAAGAAAAACGATCCTCATTATTCTGAGAAAGAAATAAAAGAAGATATTGAAAAATTAAAAGAAAAATTAGAAAGAAAAACAAAAGAAGACAAAGAATCATTCAAGTCTAATTCTGCAAGATTAAATAAAATAGAACTAACGCAAGAATACTTTGATGCAGAAATTCATGAATTGAAAAAACTAAAAAAGAGTGAAAAAGTTGCAATATAAATAACTAAAAACACATACTAATAATAAAACTAGTATGTGTTTTTTGATTATATATAAGTAATAATACTATTTAACAAGCATAGGACCAATTTTAGTAACAGTTCCTGCTCCTAAAGTCATAACAATATCTCCAGACTGCACATTTTTCTTTAAGAAATCTACACACTCGCCAAAATCTGGAATATATTTAGCATCTTTTCCTAGAGAAATAATCTTATTTACCAAATCTTCAGAACTAATATTAAATGTATTTTTTTCTCTTGCAGCATAAATATCCAAAATAATTATATTATCAAAATTTAGTAAAGCTTTTGCAAAATCACTTAACAAAGTTTTAGTTCTACTATATGTGTGTGGTTGAAAGACTACCCAAGACTTATTATATTTTTTATTCATTAAAGACTTTGCTGTTGCAATAACTTCTGTTGGATGATGTCCATAATCATCATAAATACTAGCACCATTCACTTTTCCTTTAAATTCAAATCTTCTATTAGCTCCAGTAAATTTTAACAAGGCATTTTTAATATCAGATTTATCTATTCCATATTCTGTACATAAAGCAATACAAGCCAAACAATTTAATACATTATGCATTCCAGGAACATGAAGCTTTATTCTATCAAAAAATTTTTCATTATGATATACATCAAATTCAGGGAAACCATCATTATCAAAAACAATATTAACAGCAAAATAGTTTGTAGATTTATTTGTAATACCATATGTTATTGTTTTTGCATTTGTATATTGAGCTAAATCCAAACAATTATTATCATCTCCATTTAGAACTAGAAATCCGTCATCTGGTAATAATTTAACATATTTTACAAAGGCATTTTTAATATTTTCAATATTTTTAAAATAATCTAAATGATCGTTATCAATATTCAAAATGATTTCTGCTTTAGGGCTAAATTTTAAAAAACTTTCTACATATTCACAAGCTTCAATAATGAAATGTTCACTATTACCAACTTTATAATTTCCATTTATAGGATTTAAAAATGCTCCAACTTGAATACTTGGATCTTTTAAAGCCTCTATAAAACACAAAGAAACCATAGAAGTTGTGGTTGTTTTTCCATGAGTACCAGAAATACAAATTGTATCTTTATAGCATCTGGTAAGAGCTCCCAAAAAATCTGCTCTTTCTATTGTTTGGATATTTAATCTTTTTGCTTCTAGCATTTCAGGGTCGTCTTGCTTTATTGCTGCTGAATAAACCACGACATCAGACTTTGCAACATCATCTAAATTATGACCAACAGTAACTTTAATGCCTTTTTCTCTTAATAATTTTACTGAATCAGAGTCAGACATATCAGAGCCAGTAACTGTAAAACCAAAATTTTTTAAAATGGCAGCAATACCACTCATACTAACTCCGCCGATTCCAATCATATGCACATTTTTATATTTTTTTAATTCATCAATGTTTGGCATAAAAAATCTCTCCTTTTAAACAGATAGATTATATAATTTAATTATTAAAAATTCAAGTTTTTTTGATTAAAATACTTTATATTATATGAAATTTTTTTATTTTTATGATAAAAGTGATAAACTGTTAAAAAAAATTTTAAATATTATAAAAAAATACAAAAAAAAAGAAGGAAAATGTTTTTTTTTGGAGAATATAATAATTGTACATAAGATTAAACTAATATGTACAAAATAATATTAAAACTTAAGGAAGGCGGTGCACTAAAAATGCAAATCACAGACGTACGTTTAAGAAAAGTAAATTCAGAGAACAGAATGAAAGCTGTTGCTTCTGTAACATTCGATAACGAATTCGCAGTACACGATATAAAAGTTATCGAAAGTCAAAATGGATTATTTATAGCTATGCCTAGCAGAAAAACTCCAAACGGAGAATTCAAAGATAT
>CANRHX010000042.1 GCA_947630545.1 uncultured Clostridia bacterium | reverse complement strand
TTTAAATGGCAGCAAAAGGACCAAGAGAAAATATAACATTAGAATGTACAGAATGTAAAAGAAGAAATTACATGACATCAAAAAATAAAAGAAATAATACAGATAGATTAGAAATAATTAAATACTGTAAATATTGTAAAAAACGTACAACACATAAAGAAACAAAATAAAAAGACAAGCTATTTTAAGGAGGAAATAAAATGGCTAAAAAAGAATCAAAAGCAATAAATAAAAAAGAAAAGAAAGAAAAAAAGAGCAAAGATAAAACAAGCTATTTTAAAAGTTTTAAGGCTGAATTAAAAAAAGTTAGTTGGCCAACACCAAAGCAATTAGTAAATAACACAACTGCAGTAGTAGTAATAGTGTTAATACTTTCAGCAATTGTATTTGTTTTAGATTTTGCATTTGAATCTGCAAACAAATATGGAATTGATAAATTAAAGGAAGCTGTTGTAACATCAAGTGAAGAAAATAATAATGAAACAACAGAAGGAACAACTAATGAAAGTGCAGAAGGATCTTCAGAAACAACTAGCAATACAACAGAAAATGAAACTACAGAAAATAAAACAACAGAAGATACTTCAAAAACAACAAATAGTGTAGAATAATAAATATAAGGAGGCCTAAAAATGTCTCAAAAAGATTACGATATGCAACCAAGATGGTATGTTGTTCATACATATTCCGGATATGAAAATAAAGTAAAAACTGATTTGGAAAAAACCGTAAAAAATAGAGAACTTGAAGAATACTTTTTTGATATAATAGTTCCTATGGAAGAACAAATTGAAATAAAAGATGGAAAAAGAAAAGCTAACTTAAAAAAAGTATTTCCTGGTTATGTCTTAATAAAAATGATAGTAACAGAAGAAACTTGGTATATAGTTAGAAATACAAGAGGAGTAACAGGATTTGTAGGTTCAGGAACAGATCCAATACCTCTTACAGATGAAGAAATTAGAAATATGGGATTTGAAGATGTACCAGTTAATGTAGATTACGAAGTAAATGAGCAAGTTCAAGTAATGAATGGACCATTTGAAGGATTCGTAGGTACAGTTCAAGAAATAAACACTGAAAAACACAAAGTAAAAGTTTTAGTTTCTATGTTTGGTAGAGAAACACCAGTAGAATTAGAATTTTCACAAGTGCAAAAAGTTAAGTAGCAAAAAATATAAGGAGGTGCCATAAAAATGGCAGAGAAAGAAATTTCAAATATAATTAAATTACAAATAGAAGCAGGTAAAGCAACACCAGCTCCACCAGTAGGACCAGCTTTAGGATCAAGTGGTGTAAACATTATGCAATTTGTTAAAGAATTCAATGATAGAACTGCAAATCAACCAGGAATGATAATACCAGTTGTTATTACAGTTTATAAAGATAAATCATTTGAATTTATAACAAAAGTTCCACCAGTTGCTGTTCTAATTAAAAAAGCAATTAAAATAGAAAAAGGTTCAGGAAAACCAAACAAAGAAAAAGTTGCTAAAATAACAAAAGAACAAGTTAAAGCAATTGCAGAACAAAAAATGCCAGACTTAAATGCTGCATCATTAGAAACAGCTATGAGTATGGTAGAAGGAACTGCAAGATCTATGGGAGTAGTAGTTACAGAATAATTTTAGATAAATAGAAATATTTATAAATTTAATTAAATTGGGAGAGGTAAAACTCGTTTGAACCAAAGGAGGTAAAAAATGAAAAAAGGAAAAAGATATGCAGAAAGTTTAAAACTTGTTGAAAAAAACAAGGAATACGATATCAAAGAAGCTTTAGAAATAATTGAAAAAATGCCTAAAGCAAAATTTGATGAAACAGTTGAACTACATGTTAAACTAGGAGTTGATTCAAAACATGCTGATCAACAAGTAAGAGGTACAGTAGTACTTCCAAATGGTACAGGAAAAACACAAAAAGTTTTAGTATTTGCTAAAGGACCAAAAGCAGAAGAAGCTACAAAAGCTGGAGCAGACTTTGTTGGAGCAGAAGAATTAATACCAAAAATTCAAAATGAAAACTGGTTTGACTATGATGTAGTTGTTGCAACTCCAGATATGATGGGAGTTGTTGGTAGATTAGGTAAAGTATTAGGACCAAAAGGATTAATGCCAAACCCTAAATCTGGAACAGTTACAATGGATGTAACAAAAGCTATAAATGAAATTAAATCTGGTAAAGTAGAATACAGATTAGATAAAACAAACATTATACATTTATCTTTTGGAAAAGTATCATTTGGAGCTGAAAAATTAGCTGAAAACTATGATACAATTATAAATGCTATTATTAAAGCTAGACCAGCAGCAGCAAAGGGACAATACATAAAAAGTGTTGCTATAACAACAACAATGGGACCTGGTATATATATTGATCAAAAATAGTAAAATTAAATATTAGCCAAAGACAGTAGGCATATATAATAAGTCCTACCTAGGTATATAAATAGAGAAATTAAACACTCTTTATATGCCTATGGCTATAAAGAGTGTTATTTAGTTTATAGGAAATATTAATTTGCTATAAAACAATATAAAAACTATTAGATAAATTCAGGAGGTGAAATTAATGGCAAGTGAAAAAATTCTAAATCAAAAGAAATCAGAAGTATCTGAATTAGCTGCTAAAATGAAAGAAGCTAAATTAATACTTTTAACAGATTACAGAGGAATTAATGTTGAAGATGTAACAAATCTTAGAACTCAATTAAGAAACACAAACGCTGAATACAAAGTTATAAAAAATAATATTACAAAAAGAGCTTTAGCTGAATGTGCAATTGAAGGACTTGAAGATAAGTTAGTTGGACCAACAGCTGTAATAATAAGTAATGAAGATTACTTAGAACCAACAAAAGCAATATACAAGTATAGTAAAGATAATGAATTTTATAAAATTAAAGGTGGAGTTATTGAAGGTAAAGTAATGACAGCAGAAGAAATAATTACTTTAGCAAAATTACCATCAAAAGAAACTTTATTATCAATGCTTGCTGGAGCTTTACTTGGAAACATTTCAAAACTTGCAGTTGCACTTGATCAAGTTAGAGTTGAAAAAGAAAAAACAGCAGAAGCTTAATTACCTAGTGTAATAGTGAATCAGAGTTGTGAACTTAAATCACAGTATAAAAATAGAGTGGCAGACTTAAATTGCTAAATAAAATTAAATTTAATGGAGGATTTAAAAATGAATAAAGAAGAAATGATTGAAGAAATCAAAAAAATGACAGTAGTTGAATTAGCTGATTTAGTAAAAGCTATAGAAGAAG
>CANRHX010000041.1 GCA_947630545.1 uncultured Clostridia bacterium | reverse complement strand
AGCAGCAAGTACTGCAGTGGGAAATGCAACAAGTAGAAATAAACAATTATTACCAGAATCAGGAGTTGACGGAAACAAAATAACTTTAGAAACAAAATCATACACAGTAACAGGAACAATAGAAAAAAACGGTGGAATAACATGGAGCGATACAGTAGCATCAACAGGAGGCTCAGGAGAAGAAACAGGAAGTATAGCAAAAAAACTTTCAGAAACAGATACAACAGAAACATGGAGTGTAGAAAGTTTTGGAAACTTAAATGATGATTTGGGGTTACCAAAAGAAAAAAATATAATAGCCAAAAAGGGAACAGGAGAAGAGGAGCAACAAGTAGTAATACCAGCAGGATTCATTCAAGCAGATGATTCAGGAAAGACTTTAGAACAAGGAATAGTAATAGAAGATGATGGAAGTAAGAATGGACCAGAAAAAGCAGGAAACCAATTTGTATGGGTGCCAGTAGATCAAAAGCTAACGTTTCAAGGACAAGCAGAAGGATCAGGAAAAATACAATTAGGAAGATATGATTTTGGGACATCAAGTAGTCACAAATTAGACGGATCTAAAGAAGGAAAAGATGTTATAGATTCTGATTTTACAGAAACCTCAGAAAATTCATCAGCAAGGAATATAGGAGAATTCGTAGAACAAACGGACTTAGCCAAGGGATATTATATAGGAAGATATGAAATGGGAATAGAAGGAGCTACCGTAAATGAAGACACTAAACAGTGGACAGAAGAAGAAAATGGAAGTAAAAAGGTAGTATGTCAAGCAGGAAAAACAGTATATAATTATAGAACAAGAGATGAAGCTGCAACAGAATCAAGAAATTTATATAACGAAGTAAAAAAAGGAGAAACAAAAATATATACAAGTGATTTAATAAATAGTTATGCATGGGATACAGCAGTAGTGTATATAATGAAGACTACGGGGGAAAATGAATATGCTTATCAAGGTGATGCTTCAAATAAACTATCAAATACAGGAGAAAAAGGAGATGAAAAATGTAAAATAAATGATATGGCAAAAAATGTAATTGAATGGACAACAGAAAACTCTAGTTACACCTACTCTAGTGGCGCCGCCTATCCGTGTGCCCATCGAGGAGGCGGTTATAGCAATAGTAGCTATTGCACGAGCTTTCGCGGCCGCCATAGCACTTCCACTAGCTTTCCTTCCATTGGCTTTCGCCCCATTTTATATATCGTAGGGCTGAATACTTAATGCAGTTACATAAAAAACAGAGAAAAAGTTGTAAGTTATCTATAATAGCATATGCTAGAGGAAAAGGAATACCAGATACAACATTAAGAGGATGGCTAAGATTAGACAGTGCACTATAAAAAATTACGATAAAACGAAATAGATACAAAATTACAAAAGTTATTTCTTTTTTGCGAAATAACTTTACAAATATAATATATTGAATTATAATCTCATCTTTGACAGTTAATGAGTAAAAAAAGGCTTATAAGTCTTGGTAATTATGTTCTTTCATTAGATAAAGCTGATTTTTCAAGAGATGGAATTATTCATAAAAATATAATTGATTGGCTATTAGAAAAATAATTAAAAAAAGATAAATAATAAAATGTTATCATTATTGCAAAAAAAGTCGTGAAGGATTTTACTTAACGACTTTTTCTATATTCGTATTATAGCAATATAATCAATTTTTGACAATATGTTTAAAAAATTTTTAAAAATTTTCTGTAAAATATAATTAATTTAATGATTAAGCAAAGTGTGTAAATAATAAGAATTAAGAGTTCCTAATAATCTTTCATTTGAACCCTTAAGTAAAATCCTTAATGGTACAAATGAAAGGTGGTAAAAATATGAATTTCAAAGGAAAAGGACGTAAAAATAAAGGAATAACATTAATAGCACTTGTCATCACAATAATAGTCTTGCTAATCCTTGCGGGAGTAACAATAGCAATGTTATCAGGAGACAACAGTGCACCGCAGAAAGCAACAGAGGCAGCACAAAAAGATGCCATAGCAGGAGCAAAAGATGAAATAGCAATGGAAGTGCAAGAGGCATTATTAAATTACTATAATGATGAATATGTAAAAGGAAATGTAACAGAAGGAGCAAGTACTCAATCAGAAGTGGTAAAAGCAGCTGATGATGCAGTAGGAAAAGCCAAAGAAAGAAATAAGCAATTGTTAGATTCATCAGTAGTAAATGGAAATACGATTGTATTAAGAACAAAGTCATATATAGTAATAGGTACAATTGATAAAAATGGCGGAATTACATGGAGCGAAGCAACTACAGTAGGAGGAGAGGTAATAGAAGAAGGAGAAACAACAAAAACTGTTTCAGTAAATTCATTTGCAAATTTAAATGAAGATGCAAGTTTGCCATCAGACAAAAATACAATAGTAAAAAAAGGAACAGGAGAAGATGAACAACAAGTAGTAATTCCAGCTGGTTTCAAACAAGCAAGCGATTCAGCAGTAACATTAGAAGGTGGAATAGTAATAGAAGATGATGGTTCAGATGAGACAAAAAAAGGAAATCAATTTGTATGGGTGCCAGTAGAGCAAAAAATAAAATTTTATGACGATACGATGGGAGTAATACAATTAGGAAGATATGATTTTGGAACAAAAGATGAACAGAAATTAAACGGACCTAAAGAAGGAAATGCAGAAATAGGTATGACTGCTAATTCATCATATAAGGCAACAGAGGATTCAAATTCAGTAGCAAGGAATATAGAAGAATTTGTAGATCAAACGAAAAGAGCCAAAGGATATTATATAGGAAGATATGAAATGGGAATAGAAGGAGCTACCGTAAATGAAGACACTAAACAGTGGACAGAAGAAGAAAATGGAAGTAAAAAGGTAGTATGTCAAGCAGGAAAAACAGTATATAATTATAGAACAAGAGATGAAGCTGCAACAGAATCAAGAAATTTATATAACGAAGTAAAAAAAGGAGAAACAAAAATATATACAAGTGATTTAATAAATAGTTATGCATGGGATACAGCAGTAGTGTATATAATGAAGACAACAGGAGAAAATAGATATGCTTATCAAGGTGATGAAGGAGGAAGTTCAGCTGTTGCAACAGGAACTAAAGGAGATGAAAAATGTAAAATAAATGATATGGCAAAAAATGTAATTGAATGGACAACTGAGTACAATAGTAACACCAGCTTTCCGTGTGTCAGTCGAGGGGACCACTACCGCAACAGCGGCAATTTCACGAGCCGTCGAACTAGCGGTGAGACTTGGGTCAGCGCTCCTGATACTGGTTTTCGCCCCATTTTGTATATCGTAGGTCTGAATGCTTAAGGCGATAAACATAAAAATGTAAAGAAGAAGTTTTAAGTATCAAAATTGTAAATTGTCAAGCAAAAATTAACAAAAATTCTCATATTAAATTGAGCAATTATTCTCATATAGAAAATTTATAA
>CANRHX010000040.1 GCA_947630545.1 uncultured Clostridia bacterium | reverse complement strand
AAAATTAATATAATGCAAGGTCTGGTCATACTAAACCTGGCACCAGTGGCACAAAATGTGTCAACCAAACCCGGAACCAATGACACAAATTTTTTTATAATCTTATTGCAGATTCTAAAGCAAGTTTAATCATTGCATTCAATCCATTTTGTCTTTCTTGAGCAGAAAGGCTTCTTTTTGTAGTTATAGCATCAACAGCACTCAATAGACAAGCAGCGTTTTTCCCTTCTCGTTTTGCATTATAAAACAATGCAAAAGCTTCCATTTCACTAGCAGCAACTTGAATATTTTTTGGAATTCTATCCAAATTAATTTTAAAATTCGGAATATAAGGGTCAAAACATTCATTACACAAAGTTGTTTTTTTATGACATCTAATTCCAATATCATTTGAAGTGCTTTCTATAGTAGAATTCAAATAAGAACTAGCTTCTTCCAAGTGTTTATCGACATTATCAAAACTTAAGGCATAATTGCTTTCAGTATAACTTTTATCAACTAAAATTATATCTAGTAAATCTATATCTTCAGTAAAGGCACCACAAGTCCCAATACGTATTATATTTTCTACATTATAAAAATGATAAAGTTCATACGAATAAATTCCAATACTAGGAATTCCCATACCAGATGCCATTACAGTTAATTCTGTTCCTTTATAAGTACCGGTATAAGTGTACATTCCTCTTACACTATTTACAAGTCTTACATTTTCTAAAAAATTATCAGCGATATATTTAGCTCTTAAAGGATCCCCTGGCATTATTACTGTTTTTGCAATATCTTCTATTTGTGCTTCATTATGTGGTGTTGGCATAAAATTTCCTCCTTTATTTTTTTATATTATATCAATAAATTTTAAATTTGCAAAGTATAATTTAGTTAACTTTACAAAATGCGCTAGATATGTTAAAATAAGCGTTGAAAAAAATTTAGGTGATAAAAAATGATTGAAAAAATAAATTCATCTGATGATGTAAAAAAATTAAATTTAAAAGAAAAAGAAATTTTAGCCGAAGAAATCAGACAATATATATTAGAAGTAGTATCAAACAATGGAGGACATTTGGCATCAAATTTAGGTGTTGTAGAGCTTACAATTGCAATAAATACAATATTTGATTTGCCATATGATAAAGTAGTATGGGATGTAGGGCATCAGACATATGTACATAAAATTATCAATGGCAGAAGAGAAGAATTAAAAAATATTCGACAATTTGGAGGAATATCAGGTTTTCCTAAAGTAAATGAAAGTGAGACGGATTGTTTCAATACAGGACATAGTAGTACATCAATATCTGTAGCACTTGGTATGGCTAGAGCAAGAGATATAAAAAAGGAAGATAATTGTGTTGTAGCAATAATTGGAGATGGAGCGCTAACAGGTGGTATGGCATTAGAGGCTTTAAATGATGCGGGAACAAGTAAAACTAATATAAAAGTAATATTAAATGATAATGAAATGAGCATTTCACCAAATATTGGAGGAATAAACCGTTTTTTAGGTAAGCTTAGAACAAAAAAGACTTATACAAAATCAAATAATTATATAAAAAATATAACTAATAAAATTCCTTTAATAGGTAAACCTACAGTAAAAATAATTAGTAGATTTAAGAGAAGTATAAAACAATTAGTAATTCCAAAAATGTATTTTGAAGATATAGGTTTTACATATTTAGGACCCGTAGACGGGCATAATATAGAACAATTAGAGAATATATTTGCACTTAGTAAGAAAGTTATAGGTCCAGTATTAATTCATGTTTTAACGAAAAAGGGAAAAGGTTATAAAATAGCAGAAGAAAATCCTGATAAATTTCATGCAACAGGGCCATTTAATATTGAAACTGGAGAGCCAAAAGTAAAAAAAGGAAAAGATTATTCAGCAGTATTTGGTGAAAAACTAATAAGTCTGGCGGAAAAAAATGATAAAATAGTTGCAATAACAGCTTCTATGAAAGATGGAACAGGACTTGCAAAATTTAAAGATGAATTTCCAAGTAGATTTTTTGATATAGGAATTGCTGAACAACATGCTATTACTTTAGCTGCAGGTATGGCAAAGGAAGGAATAATACCAATTGTTCCCATTTATTCTTCATTTTATCAAAGAGCATTTGATCAAGTAATACATGATGTTGCATTGCAAAATTTACCTGTAATTATGTGTGTAGATAGAGCAGGATTGGTTGGGCAAGATGGAGAAACTCATCAAGGTATGCTAGACATGGCGTTTTTTAGGGTAGTTCCTAATTTAGTAATTATGGCTCCCTCAGACTTTAATGAATTAGAGAATATGCTAGAATTTTCAATTGAACTAAAGAAACCAGTTGTTATAAGATATCCAAGGGGTGGAGAGTCAAATAAAAAAATTGAAAAACATAAAATAATAGAATATGGAAAAGGTGAAATATTAAAAGAAGGAAAAAATGTAAGTATTATAGCAATAGGGAAAATGGTAGCAAGGGCACTAGAAGTGGCTGAAAAACTTGAAGAGAAAGGAATAGATGCAGAGGTAATAAATGCAAGATTTTTAAAACCTATTGATAACGAATTGATAGAAAAATCAATTTTAAAAACAAAAAATGTAGTGACTATAGAAGATGGTATATGCATAAATGGATTATCAACAGTAATAAAAGAACTAATTATAGATAAAAATATAAAAGAGGTTACATTTAAGTCATTCTCATATCCAGATGAATTTATAAAACATGGAAAAGTAGAAGAACTTGAAAAAATATATAGAATGGATACAGATAGTATAGTGGAGGAGATTTATGGAAAAACAAGAAATTCTAAATAGCTATAAAAGACAAGAAGATAAAATATTGTTGGCACAAGTTTTAGATAAGATAGATTTTATGAATAAATCACAAAAATTAGAAAATACAAATTTTCTAGATATGTATCAAATATCTCTTGTGGAGACATTTTTGAAAAAACTAAACTTTGATAATTATATTTTTTTTGGTGGTTTTGAAGAAGCAGAAAGAAAAATGTTAATAGTATATCCCGAAAAATATACTATAGAAATGATAGAAAAAAATTATAATAAATTAATAAAGATTGTAAGAATAGAATTATCTGATGAAGAAAAGGGAAAATATTCACACAGAAACTATTTAGGAGGAATTGTAAAGTTAGGATTAAAAAGAGAAAAAGTAGGAGACATATTAGTTTTTGATGATGGTGCAGATATTGTAACAATAAATGATTTTGCAGAAATTTTAGTTAAAGAATTAGGAACTCTTACAAGATTTCAAAATAGTAAAATCGAGTCACTAGAACTAAGTGATATTAGAACATTAGAAATTAGGGTTGAAGAAATTAAGGTAATAGTTCCATCTTTAAGGCTAGATAATTTTGTATCAGATTTAGCAAGAACATCTAGAAATAAAGCAGCAGAAATAATTGGACAAGAAAGAGTTTTTGTTAATGGGAAAAATGAAACAAAGCAATCTAAACAAATTAAGCAAGGAGATATTATTACTATTAGAGGAAAAGGAAGATTTGTTATAAAAGAGTTTTCTGGAACTACAAGAAGTGGTAGAACAGTAGTATCAGTTGAAAAATATGTATAGTGTGTCATTGGTTCCGGGTTTTGTGTCATTGGTTCCGGGTTTGGTTGACACATTTTGTGCCACTGGTGCCAGGTTTA
>CANRHX010000039.1 GCA_947630545.1 uncultured Clostridia bacterium | reverse complement strand
TAAAGAAGAAATGATTGAAGAAATCAAAAAAATGACAGTAGTTGAATTAGCTGATTTAGTAAAAGCTATAGAAGAAGAATTTGGAGTATCTGCAGTAGCAGCAGCAGCACCAGCAGCAGCTGGAGCAGTAGCTGGAGCACCAGCTGAAGAAAAATCTTCATTTAATGTTGTATTAAAAGAAGCTGGAGATCAAAAAATAAAAGTAATCAAAGTAGTTAGAGACGCTACAGGATTAGGATTAAAAGAAGCTAAAGATTTAGTAGATGGAGCACCAAAAACAGTTAAAGAAAACGTATCTAAAGAAGAAGCAGAAGACTTAAAAGCTAAATTTGCAGAAGTTGGAGCTACAGTTGAATTACAATAAAAAAAGAGCTTAGGCTCTTTTTTTATTTGTATATTTTATCATAATATTTTCACAATTTTTAATAATTTCATCTTCATTTAATCCAATAAGAGTTCTATCTTCCATAAGAATTTTACCACCAACAATAGTTGTAATAACATTTGTACCTTTACAATTATAAACTATATCTGAAAAAATATCATTTATTGGCTGTAAAATAACACTAGATAAGTCTAAGATAATTAAATCAGCTAACTTGTTTTCTTTAATACTTCCAATTAAGTTTTCTTTATTTAAAGCAATTGCTCCATTTATGGTTGCCATTTTTAAAATTTCGTAAGATGAAAGTAATTTTGGATTTTCATTTATACCTTTTTGCAATAGTCCAGTAAATTTCATTGTATCAAACATATCTAAATTACAGCCACTTCCTTGACCATCTGATCCTAAAGAAACAGTTATACCATTTTCAAGCATTTTTGGTATATTTGCAATTCCACATCCCAACTTCAAATTGCTTACAGGGCAATGAGATATCTTTATATTATAATCTTTAAAAACTTCAAAGTCTTCATTTTCAAGCTTTACACAATGAGCAAAAATACAATTAGTGTCCTTAAAATTATCTTTTACAATATTATATGGCTTTTGAGAATTATAATTATTTGAAATATCTATACTTTCCATAGAATTTTCTAAATAATGCATATGGATATTCAAATTATATTTTTTTGCAAGTTCTATTGCCTTTTTAATACAAGGTTTGCTTGCTGTATATAATCCATGAATTCCAACGCTAATATAAATATTATTATATTTTTTATTATAGTTAGAAATTAAATCTTCTAATTCGGCAAAGCGCTCATCCATTCCTCCTCCAGCATCCATAACAACACGTGTTAATTCTGCTCTAATGCCAGTTTTTAAAACAGCATTTATTACGCTATTTGGTGAGAAATAATGATCATTTACTGTTGTTGTTCCAGTTTTTATCATTTCTACGCATGATAAAACTGACGAATGATAAATATCATCTTTAGTTAACTTATCTTCAATTGGCCATATCTTTTGATTTAACCAGTCTTGAGTAGTATATCCATCTACAGATTCTCTAAAGATAGCCATACCAATATGTGAATGTGTATTTATGAATCCTGGCAAAACATACTTATTTGTAGCATCTATAATTTTGTAAGAACTATCCTGTGTTATATTTTTTTCAATTTTTTCAAATTTGTCTTCATTTATTAAAATATCAATTCCGTATTCAATTTTAGGTCTTGATTCGTCCATAGAAATCAAATTACAATTTTTAATTAAAATTTTCATTAGCTATACATCCTTTCATTATTATATAAATCTATAATAGTATTTTACAATAATTATCAAATAAAAACAACAAATTATAAATAATAAGTTAAAACTATTGTATAAAAAAATTCAAATAGTATATAATTTATTTAAATTTAGAAAGGAGTGATTTTATGGAGCGAAAAGTAAAAGTAGTACAATATGGTACTGGAAAAATGAGTGTATATACAATGAGATATGTTTATGAGAAGGGGGGAGAAATAGTAGGTGCAGTTGATGTTAACCCAGATGTTGTAGGAAAAGATATAGGTGAAATAATGGGAACAGAAAATAAAGGTGTAAATGTAGTTAGTAACAAGGATGCTGAAGAAATGCTAAAGCAAACAAAGCCAGATATAGTGGTTATTGAAACTATGAGTTTAATTGCAGATGTAGAAGATGCTTTAATGTTATGTGCAAATCTTGGAATTAATGCAATAACAACATGTGAAGAAGCATTCTTTCCAATGAATTCAAACCCTACAATTACTAAAAAATTAGATGAATTGGCAAAACAAAGTGGATGCACAATTACAGGTAGTGGATATCAAGATATATTTTGGGGACAATTAATATCTAGCATTGCAGGTTCAACTCAAAAAATTACAAAGATTAAAGGAAGTTCTAGTTATAATGTAGAGGACTATGGAATAGCTTTAGCAAAGGCACATGGTGCAGGATTAACATTAGATGAATTTGACAAAGAAGTGGCTTCTGTTGATAGAATTTCAGATGAAGAAAGACAAAAAGTTATAGAAAGCGGAAAATATTTACCTTCATACATGTGGAATGTAAATGGTTGGCTTTGTGAAAAATTAGGATTAACAGTTAAATCTCAAACACAAAAGACAGTTCCTCAAACATATAAAGAAGATATTTATTCAACAACATTAGGAATGACGGTAAAAGCAGGAGATGCTACAGGAATGAGTGCTGTAGTAACAACTGAAACTGAAGAGGGAATAACTATAGAAAGTGAATGCATAGGAAAAGTTTATTCAAAAGAAGATATTGATAAAAATGAATGGACTGTAGAAGGAGAGCCTAGCACGACAATAGTTGTAAATAGACCTGCAACTGTTGAACTTACTTGTGCAACTATTGTAAACAGAATTCCAGATGTAATAAATGCTAAATGTGGATATGTTCCAACAGAACAAATAGGAGAATTGAATTATAAAGAAAAACCTTTAAATGAATATGTAAATTAAAATATATATTGGAAATGTGAACGACTTTTCGAAAAAACCTTGATTTTTAAGCATTTATGTGATATAATACCTTTAGATGTTTATTAATTATTAAGAGAGGTTTTAAATATGAGTAAATTAATAGATTTTTTTAAAATTCTAGCAGCTCCTTCAAGAGAAGGTGAAGAAAACCAAGAAGAAGCAATTTTAGCTGCAGCAGAAGCCGAAAATATAACTGCTGATGTTAGAGATGAATTAATTAAGGTTGTACATGAAGTAAATAAAAAATCTGGTAAAAATGCTACAGTTGATATAGAAGACGTAAAACATATGGCAACAAATAGCAAATTAAAAGCTAGAGTTAATACAACTGAAAGGCAAAAGGATTCAAAAATTAAACAATCATCTATAAAATTACATGATAATAATGAAAAAGAAAGAGAATAGTAATCAAAAATACAAGAAAATTTAATTTTCTTGTATTTTATTCTTGACAAATGGCTAAACTACAGGTATAATTAATATCGTTGTAATATATGGCGAAGTAGCTCAGCTGGCTAGAGCGTTCGGTTCATACCCGAAAGGTCGTGAGTTCGATCCTCTCCTTCGCTACCAAAAAATAAAAAAGATTAGAAATAAGATGTTTCAGAGTATTTGAAACATCTTATTTCTAGTTTTAACCACTTATTAACCACTCAGTTTAGATTCGCTACCAACGACGTATATGTTCGAACTAATAGAGCAGGTTTTTGTTTGTAATCTGTTCTATGAAGTTTTATTATAATAATTTCTTTGAATTATTTTTATTATCCAACAATTCAATTTTTTTAATACTATTATTACTTTGATCTTTTGTCTTTCAGTTAGTGTAGGAATTATATTTTTTTTGATACTATCAGTATGTATTCGTTTCTATATTTTCCACCTTTTGAAATTAATCCTATTGCATTAGTCCTTTGTATCCACTACTTAGGGCTCATTGTATAAGAGGATGTTCCAATTTCATTTATTTTAATTTCACGATATTCCGTTAAATTAAACTTTTCATTATT
>CANRHX010000038.1 GCA_947630545.1 uncultured Clostridia bacterium | reverse complement strand
TGTTTAGAAGAAAAAAAAGCGAAGAATTGCATAATTTTATTGATAAAAGAGTGCATCCTCGTTCTCGCAATACTTTAACAAATCTAATTGAACGATATGTTGATGCATATTGTGCTTATAGTGATTGTGAAGTTAAATTATATTACAAAGCTGGATTCTCTGATGCAATAAATATTATTCTTGCTTCTCTACAGAAAAAAGAGGGTGTCCTAAATTGGAACCTTCTTTTAACACTTAACTATTCTTTTTTATCTTCCTTCTATATCTTTTTGTAAATTTTTCCTTCCTGCCATTTGCCCACAAGCACCTGCAATGTCTTGTCCTTTACTAATGCTTATTTTTGTTTCTAGTCCGTTTTCATTTAATATTCTTTCAAAATTTTTAGCCCTTTCTATGCTAGGTCGCTTAAATGGTAAATTTTCATTTTCATTGTATAATAAAATTTGAACTTTAAATATGTCATTATTTAATAATTTAGTTAATTGTTTAGCATGCTCATCACTGTCATTAAAATCTTTTAAAAGTAAATAACTAGCTTTTATT
Source organism: uncultured Clostridia bacterium (assembly GCA_947630545.1). Classification (GTDB taxonomy): domain Bacteria; phylum Bacillota; class Clostridia; order TANB77; family CAG-508; genus CAG-269. Next base: position 3,402 of record CANRHX010000038.1, on the reverse strand, counting down.
TTAAGACCTAAAGAATCTTTTTGTTTTTTATTGTAATAATATTCACAAGCCTTTATAACTCCTTCTAAAGGATATTTTTTATTAATTGGTATTAACTTATTCCTTTCCTCATTATAAGGTGAATGCAATGAAAATAATAAATTGTAATTAGTATCATCGTTTGCCAATTCTATAATTTTATCTGTAACTCCAGATGTAGAAAGTGAAATATGCCTTACTGGCAATACTTTTGATGCTTGATGATAAAATTTTTTTATTTCCTCATAATTATGTAATGGTTCACCCATTCCCATTAGGGCAATAGAATCAAGATTTCTAATATTCTCTCCATCATTTTTTTCATCTTCTAGAACTTTACTTATAGCCTCTAGCATTTCTTCACTTTTTAAATTTCTTTTCAAGCCTAATTTACCTGTTGCACAAAATGCACATCCTACACCACATCCAACTTGTGTCGACATACATATTGAACTTTTTGAAACATTTTCATCTCCTGGATAAAAATATAAAGCTTCAAAATTTCCTTTTTCACTTTTTCCATCGTTAAATAAGTATTTACTACTACCATCAACAGATTTTACTCTTTCAACTTCTTTAATCATAATTTTACACTCCTTATTATTTTTATTTATTAATACATATATGTTCATTTGTTTTTTATATATCTATATCCTTTGTATTTTTATTTAAAACTAATAAGGTTCAATTTTTTTGTCAGACAATTTTTGCTTATGTTTTTTATTCTTTACCATCGCATATATTTAAAAATTTTTCTAATGCCCACACTAGCCATTTTTGGTCTCCATTCATTTCATTTGTACATTGTTTCCAAAATTCCTCTCTTGTTGGACCTTTCCAGTCACTTAGCCATTCAGCCATTGGTCTTGGCATTGATATTTTAACTGGAACATCAATGTTAGGATATTGTCGTTTAAACACTTCTCTTACTAAATATTTGCTTTCTCCATTTTGAATTCGTTTGTAATCTAATGGCACAGACATATAAGTCATTAAATATGGACTTTTAAATTCAATATTGGCGCATTTGCAAGCATTTATATAACTTCCCATACTTGTTTTTAAGGTAAAATTTCTCAAAAAATTGTGTACATCTATAATACCATCTTTTTCATATAATTTCATTGGTTCATTAATAACTTCATAATCTTTCAAGGCTAGATATGGCATAACATAACAATATCTTTCTATCCATTTGCCAACGGTCCAATCATTAAAGAAAAATTTGTCTAAACCACCATAATTAATATCACTTGTCTCACCAAAAATCAAACATTCATATCCATCTTTTTTCGCTTTTAGCGCAGCTTTATATATTTGAACTTCTATGGAATGAATTGGTGCTCCTTTACTTTTCATAAGCAATGGTGCATATTTTTCCATATCTTTCCAATATATTTCAACCACTTCTTGCTCTAAACCACATTCGTGTACATATTTAGATGCCTGCGGAACTTCATTTGTTACTTCTTTCCCTGGAACAATGCATTTAAAAGTATATACTTTACTTCCCTTTGGCATATATTTTGCAATAATTGCAGAATCAATTCCACCAGACAATGCTAATGCTGCTTTTCCATCGGAGGTCCATTTTTGAACCATACTTTTAATTGCGTTTTCTAACTCTATGCTGTTTGATATTGGTATTCGTGGAAAATCAATTTTAAAATGTTTTGGTTTATATTTTTCTGAAAAACATTTTTCTTCATCTACAATGGCTCTATACATTAAAAATGAACTCATACAATACTTTTTATCAACATTCATATCAAAATTCTCCTATCTTATTTTGAATTTTTGAATCATCTACACATTTTTGTCTTAACTCTGATGATGAATGATTTTGAATACGTGGAAAATATATAATGCTTATTCCTTCCTTGTTCAATTTTTTTTCGTATTGTATCCATTTTTCTGTTCCATACCAGTCATCTCCAACAAATAAAATATTAGCTTTTAGTTTTTTACAAGCATTCAACTTATCCATATCATTTTGTGGAATTGCTAAATCTACATATTTGCAGCTTCTAATAATTTCAATTCTTTCTGAAAATGGAACTATTGGCTTTTTTCCTTTGTACTGTACTAATTCATCTGTAGTAACACCAACTATGAGTTTATCACACATGTTTTTTGCATTTCGTAATAAACTTAAATGCCCTATGTGAAATAAATCAAAAACCCCTGTTGTATAACCAATAATCATAGTAATCATTCTCCTTTACTTTTTAATTTTGGTCTGTTCCTACATTTTGTTATACAAAATAATATCATATTTTTATGTAAATTTCAAGTTTTTTTTGTTTTTTTCTGATTTTTAATGTGAAATATCTCTTATTAACTATAAATTGTTCATAAAATTTGACTTTTTATGTTAATTATTTTATAATTATGATATGTGTACTAACACTAACATATACATTATACTTTAGGAGGTATGACATTATGAAAAATGAACGGACAATTTTAACAAAATCAACTGAACGTTATCAGAATCCGTTTATCCCAAGTGGATTCACTTATGTAACAGGAACATGGAATACTGGTTTTGTCATTTCAGATGAATTTGGTAATGAATTTGTTTGGGTTCCGGTAGGCTGGCTAGAAAGTAATGGTACATTAGATGGAGTCTCTTACAATTCAAAATTTGGTCGAAGAAACTGGTATAATGATGATTTTTCTCAAATGGGATGGCATGAGGAAGTTCCAAACTATGTTTTAGAAAGTATTTTTGAATGGGAAGGTTTTTATTTTTCCTGTAATACGGCATCTCTTGAAAATCAAAATGTTGTATTCAAAAGTGGAAAATTACCACTCATTGAAAAAAGCTACACCCAAGTGTTAGAATATGAAGCTTCTTTTAAAACTAAATGCGATGATGTTGATCATTGTCTTGTTTTGGGTTCAGCTTATGATTCTGTTTGTCAATGGATTATCCAAAATGGTGCTAAAACGAAAGCAGAAGTTGTGGATGATTCTACTTATTTAGGAAATTATGCTAATAATGACAAATATTATCAAAAAGATGCTGTTGAAACATTGCTTCCTTCTGCTCATGAGAAAAATTGGACCATATTGAATATCAATGACTTAGCTGGTAATGTTTTTGAATTCTCACAAGAAAAGCATAGCAAAGATCGTATCGTTCTTAGGTCTGGTCATTATCGCATCAATGGACGTGATTGGCCAATTGCTAGTCGTTTTTTTAGAGAACCACCTTGTAAAAAAGTAAATATTGCAAGTTTTCGTTCTATGTTATTTCATAAGTGACTATCACAAAAAGGAGATTTCTTCATGAAATCTCCTTTTACCTTTTTTATTTTTATAATCCTTTTAAAGATATATCTACACTTTCTTCATTAAATGTAAATGTCTTCTCAATAT
>CANRHX010000037.1 GCA_947630545.1 uncultured Clostridia bacterium | reverse complement strand
TTAAAAAGTGCTAGACGAAAAGGAATAGAAGAAGGAAAAGCTATAGGAAAAGTTGAAGGAAAGGCAGAAGGAAAGGCGGAAGAAAAAAGGGAAACTGCAAGAAAAATGTTAGCCAAAGGAATAGAAATGGAATTAATAATGTCAATAACAGAATTAACAAAGGAAGAAATAGAAAATCTATAAAATAAATTTAAAATCAAATTTCTAAGTGATAAAAAGATATTAACTTATTAGCATATTAAGTTAATATCTTTTTATTTTAACTTTATAAATATAGAAAATTGCAAAAAGATTATCAGACATTTGTGAATTTTTTGTGAAAAATGTAAAATGAAGATAAATAAAGATAATAGCAAGAAAATGTAAAAAAACCAACATTTTCTTGCTATTTTTATTGAAAAAACTATTGCAAAAAATGATGTTTATTGTTATGATAAGGTAGAATAATAATATAATGCTCGAATTGCCAAAAATCAAGCGAAAAACTTGTAGATAAAGAGGAGAAAAATCAATGATAGAATTTAGAAACGTTACAAAAACATACGATACAGGGACAGAAGCAGTAAAAAATGCAAACTTTGTAATAGAAAAAGGAGAATTTGCATTTTTAGTAGGAACATCAGGAAGTGGAAAATCAACATTAATAAAACTAATATTAAAAGAAGAAGAACCAACATCAGGAAATATCATAATAAATGGAAAAGATACAACATTTTTAAAACCAAACAGAGTTCCATATTTAAGAAGAAGTATGGGGGTTGTGTTTCAAGATTTTAGATTATTACCAGACAAAACAGTTTATGACAATGTTGCTTACGCAATGTATATTGTAAGAGCTACACCAAGGCATATAAGAAGACAAGTTCCAATGGTACTTTCATTAGTTGGGCTAAGTGGAAAAGCAAAAATGTACCCACATGAGCTATCAGGAGGAGAACAACAAAGAGTTGCTTTAGCTAGGGCACTAGTAAACAATCCATCAATGTTGATAGCAGACGAGCCAACAGGAAACTTAGATCCAGACACTGCTTGGGAAATTATGAATTTGCTAAATGATATAAATATGAGAGGAACAACAGTTGTTGTTGCAACACATGCAAAAGACATAGTAGATAAAATGAAAAAAAGAGTAATTCAAATAAATAAAGGCGACATAGTAAGAGATGATGTAAAAGGTGGTTATGATAGTGAAATATAGTAGATTAGGTTATTTTATTGGAGAAGGATTTAGAAATGTATTTAAAAACAAAAAATCAACAGGTGCATCATTAATGATAATGTGTGCAACAATGATTATATTTGGTATTTTCTTAATTCTTGGAGAAAATATTAATCACATAGTGCAAGAGGTTGAGTCTGCACAAGGAATACAGGTTTTCTTCTATCCAGATACAGAAGAAAAGGTTATATTAGAAGTAGGAGAAAAAATAAGAAATTTAGAAATTGATGGCGTAAAGGCTGTAAACACAATAGATAGAAGGACAAAAGAAAATGCACTAAATATAATGAAAGAAAGACTAAAAGATAATCCAGATGTTTTAGAAGGACTTGATGGAGAAAACAATATATTTTCAGAATCATATGTTGTAACATTAACAGATTTAAATTTAAGTGAAAAAGTTCAAGATGAAATATCAAAATATGAAGAAGTTAAAAAAATTACTAGTAAAGACCAAACAGTTACAACACTTATAAAACTTGCAAATGGAATAAAAATTGCTACAGGAATAATATTAGTTCTACTAATACTAATTTCAGTATTTATAATTGCAAATACTATTAAATTAACAGTTCATGCAAGAAGAAAAGAAATTTCAATTATGAAATACGTAGGTGCAACAAATAATTTTATAAGATGGCCATTTATAGTTGAAGGTATGGTTATTGGAATTTTTGCAAGTGCAATTTCAATTTTAATTGTAGGAATTGCATATAATGCTCTTGCAGATAATTTAGTTAATTCACAATTTATGAAGTTAATAAATATGAGTTTATTACCATTTGGAGAAATGTTCAACTATATATTAATAACATATATGGTTCTTGGAATTGGAATAGGAGCTATAGGAAGTATAATTTCTATGAGAAAATATTTAAAAGTTTAAGGAGAATGCTATGCGTAAAATATTTTGTGTAGTTTTAGCTTTAATAATTTGTAGTTTTAGCTTTTATAGTTTTGCTGAAGACCAAAATACAACTAATATAAATAGTACAAATAGTACAAATACTACAAGTAGTAATATTTCAGATTTACAAGATAAACAACAAGAACTGCAAAATCAAATACAACAAACAGATGAAGAGTTAACAGGAGTTAAAGATGAGCTAACAGAAAATTTAGAACAAGTTCAAAAACTTGATGAAAAAATAGAAACATCAGAAAAAGAACTAGAAGAGCTAAACCAAAAGATTGATAGTCTTTCATCAACAATAGAAAAAACTGAAGAAAAACTAGAAATTGTAAATAATAGGTATGAAAAACAAAAAAAATTATTAAATGCTAGATTAATTTCTATGTATGAATCAGGAGAAACACAGTATTTAGATGTAATTCTATCTTCATCTGACCTTTCAGAATTTTTATCAAGTTATTCTGTAGTAACAGAATTAGCTTCATATGACAAAGAACTTTTAGATGGTGTTTCAGAAAAGAAAGAGATTATAGAAATAGCTAATGAAAGATTAACAGAAAATTTAGAACAATTATCTATAATGAAAAAAAGTCAAATTACAAATTCTAAAATATTGCAAAACACAAAAACATTAAGAGAAAATTACATAAAGAAATTATCAAAGCAAGAACAAGAAATACAAGCAAAAATTGATGAATATAAAGAAGCATTTGAAAAGGTAAACAAAGAAATATTAGAAGTTGCTTTAACTCAAGGTTTAACTACAGATTACATTGGTGGAGTAATGGCTTGGCCAGTACCAGGATATACAAAAATAACATCAAATTATGGAATGAGAACACATCCAATAACAGGTGTTTATAAATTACATACAGGAGTTGATATTTCAGCTCCAATGGGAGCAAATTTTGTAGCAGCAAATGACGGTATTGTAACAAAAGCATATTATAATAGCGCATATGGAAACATGGTAATGATAGACCATGGAGGTGGAATTTCTACATTGTATGCCCATGGCTCAAAAATATTAGTCAAAGCTGGACAAACAGTAACTAGAGGAGAAGCAATACTAAAGGTAGGATCTACAGGATATTCAACAGGACCACATGCACATTTTGAAGTAAGAATAAATGGAGTAGTTACAAACCCTATTGACTATATAACGAAAAGTAAAATACCAGAATCAGTTAAGAAAGATAATACTAACACAGTAAATGAAAGTAATACAACAAATACAGTATCTAGCAATACAACTGGGGATTAATAATTTATTATAATAGGAGGAACCTATGAAAAAAGTATTAAAAAATATAGTAGGAATAATATTAATAATTATAATAACTATGTATACAAATATTTCAATAGCAAATAATGATTATAAAGAAGAACAAAATCAGAAACAAGAAAATGAGAGTAAAATAAAAGAAATAGAAGAAAGAGAAAAGCAAATAGACAATATAAAAGATGAAACATTAAAACAAGTCGAAAAATTAAATGTTGAAATAACAAAATACGAAGATCAAATAGAGTCATTAGATGAGCAAATTGAAAACACTAATACAAAAATTTCTGACGCAGAAAAAAAATTAAAGAAAGCTCAAGAAGATTTTGATAAACAAGAAGAACTTTTAAAAGCAAGATTAATTGCTTCTTATGAAGCAGGCGAAACATCATATTTAGATGTATTACTTTCTTCAGAAAATATAACAGATTTTATATCAAATTATTATCTTGTAACTGAAATTGCTTCATATGATGAGGATTTATTAAACAAAATTGAAAAAGAAAAGAAAGAAATAGCAAAAGTAAAAGAGGTTTTAGAACAGAGTAAAAAAGAATTAAATACACAGAAAGCTAGTAAGGAAAGCGCATCTATACAGCTTCAAGCATCTAAAAATAGTAAAAACAAATATGTTTCAGAATTAAATGAAGAACAAAAGCAATTACAAGCAAAAGTTGACCAATTAAAAAAGGACAATATTGCTTTAGATGCTAAAATTAGAGCAAAGCAAGCAGCTATTGAAGCAGCATTGAAAAAACAACGTGAAGCAGCTGCAAGAAAAAATTCTCAATCAAATAACTCAAGTAGTTCAAGTTCAAGCGGTAGCTATAGTGGAGCATCTAGTTCATTAGGATTTATAAGACCAGTAAATAGCTATGTTACAACAGGAATGTATTATTCTTGGGGAGGATATCATGGGGCTGTAGATTTTGGAGCAGCAGGAGTCAACGGAATGCCAGTATATGCAGTTGCAGATGGTATTGTTGTTACAGTAGAAACTTGGACGACAAGTTATGGAAATCATATACTTATTGCTCATGATAATGGAGTGTATACTTTATATGCCCATGGACAAGCTGGTTCAATTCGTGTTTCTGAAGGACAAAGTGTAAAGCAAGGTCAACAAATTATGAATGTTGGTAGCACAGGAAACTCAACAGGACCTCATTTACATTTTGAAGTAAGAACAAGTCCTGGTACATATAATTGTAGAGTTGATCCAATGACATATTTACCATAGAATTTAATAGAATGTAATATAACATATTAAATTTTATATAGCTATTTTAAATGAATTAATGAAAGGAGGAGCTTAGTTAGATAAAAACTAACATAGCTTAACTAAATGGAAGAGAACAAAACAAAAAATTATAAGATTGCAATGATTGTAATTCTTACAGTATTTATAACTTTCATGCTTACATCACTAGGAATACTTCTACTATTTTCAAATGTTGAACAAGTTGGATCATTAGTATTAGTAAATCCAAACAAGGAAACAAAAGACATATCTAGTGAACTTGATAAATATAGAAAGGTAATAGACCAATATTATTTGGGAGACATTGATGAAGAAAAGCTTAAAGAAGGTGCAATAAAAGGATATATAGAAGGATTAGGAGATCCATATACTGAATACATTTCTAAAGATGAAATGAAGGAGTATATGGAAGACACAAAAGGGAATTTTGTTGGAATAGGTATATATATGACAATAGATTATAAAAAAGATATGATAAAAGTATTATCTACAATAGACGGTTCACCAGCAAAAAAAGTAGGAATAAAAGAGGGAGACCTAATAAAATCTGTTGATGGAGTAGAATATACGGCAGATGATTTAAATACAATTTCTACCAAAATAAAGGGAGAAGAAGGTTCAATAGTTAAATTAACAGTATTAAGAGATAATGAAATCATTGAATATGAAGTAAAAAGGGAAAAGATAATAGTAAATCAAGTAGAAGGAAAGATTTTAGAGAATAATATAGGTTATATACAAATTCCATCATTTGATGAAACTACAGGAGATGATTTTAAAACTAAATATGAAGAATTAAATAAGAAAAATATAAAATCATTAATAATAGATTTAAGAAATAATGGTGGAGGAATAGTAAGTGAAGCCTTAAAGATTGCAGATTTTATTACAGATAAAGATTCAGTTTTATTATATGAAGTAGATAAAAATGGAAAAGAAGAAGTAAAAAAATCTGAAAATGCTCCAATAATAAATGTTCCAGTTATTCTGCTTGTAAATGAAAATACTGCAAGTTCATCTGAAATATTAGCAGGTGCGTTAAAAGATTTAGGTAAAGCAAAAATAGTAGGTACAACAACATATGGAAAAGGTATTATTCAACAAATATTAACTCTTCCAGATGGAAGTGGACTAAAAATTACAACAGATGAATATCAAACGCCAAATAAAAAGAAAATACACAAAGTAGGAATCGAACCAGATGAAATAGTGGAATTGCCAGAAACAGTTGAAGACGTAACTCAAGTTAAAGAAAGTGAGGATACACAATTGAAAAAGGCAATAGAAATGTTAAAATAAACATCGAAAGGAAATCAATATGAACTTACCAAATAAATTAACAATATTTAGAATTATATTAGTTCCCGTAATGGTTATAATACCATATTTGCCAATTCAAGGTGAATTTTATGGCATACAAATAAGTTTCATAATTATGGATACAATATTTATAATTGCTTCTATAACAGATAAATTGGATGGGTATTTAGCAAGAAAGAATAACCAAGTAACAACATTTGGAAAATTCTTAGATCCATTAGCAGATAAAATATTAGTTTTATCTGCTATGTTGATTTTAGTTGAATCACAGGTATATAAATTACCCGTTTGGATTCCAATAATAGTATTAGCTAGAGAGTTTATTGTTTCTGGCTATAGGTTAGTTGCAGTAGAAAAAGGCGGAACAGTAATTGCGGCATCAATATGGGGAAAACTAAAAACTGTTACACAAATGATTGCAATAATTTTTGCATTTATAGATGTAAATAGTTTTGGTTCATGTTTTAGTGGCAATTTGCAAGGTTTTGCATTTATACTAAATTTATTTACTACTTTGATGATGTTAATTCAAGCAATAGCAACTATTTTTTCAGGATATGATTATTTAAAAGGAGCCAAAAGTCTAATTAAATAGTAAAAATAAATAATAAAGCTTGACAAATTAGAAAAACTGCCGTAATATATAAAAAGTCAATAGCATTGACAATAAAATAAGTCAATCAAAGGCGAAAGGAGAATGAAGATGGAAGAGAAAGAAGTAATATTAACACAAGAAGGTTTTGATAAATTAGAAAAAGAATTAAATTATTTAAGAACAGAAAAAAGAGCAGAAATAGCAGAAAGAATAAAGGTAGCATTAGGATTTGGAGACTTATCTGAAAATTCTGAATATGATGAAGCTAAAAGTGCTCAAGCAGAAAATGAAGTGAAAATTGCCGAACTAGAAAATAAAGTTAGACATGCAAAAATAATAGATGAAAAAGAAATTGATACAGAAACAGTTCAAATAGGAAATACAATAAAAGTTTTAGATATAGAATTTGATGAAAAAGTAGACTATACAATTGTTGGATCAACAGAGGTAAATCTTGCTGAAAATAAAATTTCAAACGAATCACCTTTAGGTAAAGCTTTACTTGGAGCAAAGAAAAATCAAACTGTGGAAGTTGATGCTCCAGCAGGAATTATGAAATATAAAGTATTAGCAATAAAAAAATAAATTTTGTGTCATTGGTTCCGGGTTTTGTGTCATTGGTTCCGGGTTTGGTTGACACATTTTGTGCCACTGGTGCCAGGTTTAGGCTAACCAGACCTTGCATTATATTAATTTAGAGATACGCGTAAGCGATCAAACGAGTGAAACGAGTGCGAATTGGAGCAACTTACAGACTAGTTTTTTATTCTGAAAGTTGCGACACCAAGTATCTAAAAATTAATATAATGCAAGGTCTGGTCATACTAAACCTGGCACCAGTGGCACAAAATGTGTCAACCAAACCCGGAAC
>CANRHX010000036.1 GCA_947630545.1 uncultured Clostridia bacterium | reverse complement strand
AAGACAAAGAGAAAACTGAGCAAATTTACTCAATTTTACTTGAGAATTTTTGCTCAGTTCTATTATACAATTTACATTTTTACACAAAGCAAACAAAAGTTTAGATAATTTTAGAAAAAACATACAACAAATAATAAATAAAGGATAAAAAAACACAGCAAACAAACTGCAAAAAAAGTAGAAAATTATAAGTTTTTGCACTATAATTGCAAAAACTTGACAAAAACAATAATAAAGCCTATAATAAAATTAGGTGATAAAAATGATAAATAGAGATGAATATTTAAACAAATTAATAAAATTCAAAGATAAAGAACTAATTAAAGTTGTAACAGGAATAAGAAGATGTGGCAAATCAACACTATTCGATTTATATATAAATTATTTATTAAAAAATGGTGTTACACAAGATCAAATAATAAGACTAAATTTGGAAGATCCAGTGTATTTTGAATTAGACAATTATTTAAAATTATATAACTATATTAAAGATAAAATGAGTCAAAATAAAATGAATTACATTTTTATTGACGAAGTTCAAAATGTTTTAGAATTTCAAAAAGCAGTAGATGGCTTATATATTCAAAAAAATGTAGATATATATATAACTGGTTCAAATGCATATTTATTATCAGGAGAACTTGCAACATTATTATCTGGAAGATATGTAGAAATAAAAATGCTACCTTTATCATTTAAAGAGTATAAATCAGCACTGCCAAATGAAAACATAGATAGACTATATTCTAAATATATCTCAACAGGTTCTTTTCCATACACATTAAAATTAGATGATATAGATGATGTAGATTTATATATAAAAGGAATATATGATTCTATAATATTAAAAGATGTTATGGCAAGAAGAAACTTTCCAGACATGCAAATGCTACAAAGTATAATCAAATTTATGTTGGACAATATAGGCAATATATATTCAACAAATAAAATTGCAGACACGATGACATCAAATGGAAGAAAGATTAGTGTTCATACAGTTGAAAACTATTTAACAGCATTAACAGAGTCATTTATATTATACAAGGCTACTAGATATGACATAAAGGGGAAACAGTATTTAAAAACAGGTAATAAATACTATATTGCAGATTTAGGACTTCGATATTTTTTATCTGGAAGAAAAGAACAAGGAAGTGGTCATATTCTTGAAAATGTTGTATATTTGGAACTTTTAAGAAGAGGATATGATGTATATATAGGAAAAGTAGATGAATATGAAATCAGCTTTGTAGCTATAAACAGTAAAGGAATTGAATATTACCAAGTGTCTGAAACAGTAAGAGATAAAAATACATTAGAAAGAGAATTAAGACCATTAGATATAATTAGGGATCATTATCCAAAGTATTTATTAACAATGGATTTAGATGCAGAAACATCATATAATGGAATAAGAAAAATAAATGTTTTAGATTGGTTATTGGAAAAATAAATTTATATAGATAATAATGTTAAGTATTACAATTATATCAAATCAAAAAACGAACAAATTTTCAAAAAAACTATTGACAAGCAAATAAAAATAAAATATAATAAGACCGAACAAAAATTCAAGTAAAAAATATGGAGGTAGTTTTTATGATAACAGCATTGCACATAAAAAATATAGGGATAATAGATGATATAAATGTAGACTTAAATCAGGGGTTAAATGTACTTACAGGAGAAACAGGTGCAGGAAAAACATTAATAATAGATTCATTAGAAATTATATCTGGGGGTCGATTTTCCAAAGAAATGATAAGAAAAGGAGAAACAAACTCATTCATAGAACTATGCATGTATGAGCCAGAAAACGAAAACTCAATAGATGGCAACATAATAGTTTCAAGAGAAATAAGCACAACAGGGAAAAATATGTGCAAAATAAATGGCAGAATGGTTACAGTAGCAGAATTAAAAGAATTCATGTCACAGTTCATAGAAATTCATGGGCAAAATAAAAATCAAGACTTATTAGACAACAAAAATCATTTAAAATGTTTAGACGAATTCATTGGAAATGAAGTAAAAAAACTCAAAAGCAAGTACATAGAAAAATACAACAAATATAATGAAATAAAAGAAGAATTAAAACAAAACTATGGAGACGATAAAGAAAGAGAACGTAAGCTAGACTTATTAAAATATCAAATACAAGAAATAGAGCAAGCACAGTTAAAAGAGAATGAAGAACAAGATCTAGAAGAAAAAAGAAAAATAATGCAAAATTCAGAAAAAATAACACAAAATTTAAGCGAAGCAGACAGTGCTATAAGTGAATCAGGAATAGACTCAATAAGCATAGCAATAAAATCATTAGAAAAAATAGAAAATATAGAAGAAAAATACGAAAAAATGGCAAGTAATTTAAAAAGTTTATATTATGAATTACAAGAAATCTCAAGAGACCTAAGCTCATATAATGAAGAAATATATTTTGACGAAGAAGAAAGAAACGAAACAGAAGAAAGGCTAAACTTAATATATTCATTAAAAAGAAAATACGGAAATAGTATAAAAGAAATCTTAGAATACAAACAAGAAATAGAAGAAGAAGTAAAACATATAGAAAATCTAGATGAATATAACAACAAACTAAAAAAAGAATTAGAAAATGTAAAACAGCAAATGGATGAATTAGCAGAGCAAATGCATAAAATAAGAACTTTAGAAGCAGAAAAATTAAGTAAAAATATCAATAAAGAATTATCAGATTTAGAAATGAAAAATGCAAAAGTAAACATACATGTAAACTATAATAATAATAATTTTTATAAAAATGGTAAAGACGAAGTTGAATTTTACATTTCAACAAATGTAGGCGAAGACGAAAAAGAACTTGCAAAAATTGCATCTGGTGGAGAAATTTCAAGAATAATGCTTGCGATAAAAAAAGTGTTAGCAGATACAGATAAAACACCGGTGTTAATCTTTGATGAAATAGATACGGGAATAAGTGGAAATGCAGCAAACATGGTAGCAGAAAAATTAAGTGATATATCCAAAAATCATCAAATACTATGTATATCTCATTTACCAAGTATTGCAGCAATGGCAGACTATAATTATTTTATAAGTAAAAAAGTAGTTCAGGAAAGAACAAATACAAACATAAAATTATTAAATGAAGAAGAAATAGTAAAAGAAATAGCAAGAATATCTTCAGGACAAATAAATGATATAACTATAAAATACGCATCTGAACTAAGAAATAAAAAAGTTTCATAAAATATATGAAAATTACTTGTAAAAAACAAAAAAGTTTGGTAAAATAGAAGAAGATTAAAAAAAACCGTATTTTTCGGCAAATTTTTTAATCTTTTTTTATTTAATGAACATAGTTTAAATTAGGAGGAGTAGAAATGAACACAAAATACATATTTGTAACAGGTGGAGTAGTATCAGGATTAGGAAAGGGAATAACAGCAGCATCATTAGGGAGATTATTAAAAAATAGAGGATATAAAGTAACCATACAAAAATTTGATCCATATATAAATGTAGATCCAGGAACAATGAATCCTTATGAACATGGAGAAGTATTTGTTACAGACGATGGAGCAGAAACCGATTTAGACTTAGGTCATTATGAAAGATTTATAAACGAAAACCTAACAGAAAACTCTAGTATTACAATGGGAAAAATATATTCTAGTGTAATTGAAAAAGAAAGAAGAGGAGACTACCTTGGAAAAACAGTACAAGTAATTCCTCACATAACAAACGAAATAAAAGATAGAATATATAGTTTTGAAAATGAAGATACAGACATTGTAATAACAGAAGTTGGAGGAACAGTAGGAGATATTGAAGGACTATCAATAATTGAAGCAATAAGGCAAGTAGGATTAGAAAAAAATCCTGAAGATGTATTATATATTCATGTAACATTACTTCCATATATAAGTGGTTCAAATGAAATAAAATCTAAACCAACACAACACTCTGTAAAAGAACTTCAAAGCTTTGGAATAAAACCTAATATACTAGTTTGCAGAACAGAACAAGATATTCCAGATACAATAAGAGAGAAGCTATCATTATTTTGCAATGTTAGAAAAACAAGTGTAATTCAAAATAAAACAGCAGATTGTCTATATGCTGTACCACTAATGTTAGAAGAAGAAGGTTTAGCAAAAGAAGTATGTAATCATTTAAAATTAGATAAATATGTTCCAGATAATTCAAAATGGGAAGCATTAGTAGAAAGAATAAGAAAAATAGATAAAGAAAACAAAATAACGGTTGCAATAGTTGGAAAATACATAAAATTAGAAGATGCATATATATCTGTAATTGAAAGTTTATATCATGCTGGATTCGCTAATGACGTAAAAGTTGAAGTAAAATTAATAGATTCAGAAACAATAAATCAAGACAATGTTCAAGAAAAATTAAAAGGAATTCAAGCAGTTGTAGTTCCAGGAGGATTTGGAAATCGTGGAATTGAAGGTAAAATACAAACTATAAAATATGTAAGAGAAAACAAAATTCCATTTTTAGGAATATGCCTTGGAATGCAAATGGCAGTAGTAGAATATGCAAGAGATGTACTAGGAATTGCTGATGCAGATTCAGCTGAGTTTAACGAGAATAGTAAAAATCCAGTAATTCATATTATGGAAGAACAAAAGGGAATAGACAAAAAAGGTGGAACCATGAGACTTGGCGCATATCCATGTATAATAAAAGAAGGAACTATTGCAAATGAAGTTTATGGAAAAACAGAAATATCAGAAAGACACAGACATAGATTTGAATATAATAATGATTACAAAGAAAGACTAGAAACGGCAGGATTAAAATGTTCAGGAACTTCACCAAATGGAAACTTAGTCGAAATAGTAGAATTAGACAAAAATGCACACCCATACTTTATTGCAGGGCAATTCCATCCAGAATTAAAATCTAGACCAAACAACCCAGCACCATTATTTGTTGGTTTAGTTAAAGCTGCAAAAGACTTACAAGAATTATCAAAATAAGAAAGGATTAATCCAATAATGGGATTTATATTAGGTTTATTAGGTGCACTTTTTGGTGTTTTATTAGCTATAGGAATAATAATATTATTAATTATGTTAAAAGTTAGAAGCACACTTGGAAAAAATGCATTTAAAGAAGCAATAAGCGTAATGAAAAACGCAAAAGATTTAGAAAAACAAGAATATGCAAGAAAAAAAGATGTAAGTGGAATGACTAAATTATTAGAAGAACCTATACAAAGAGATTTTTCTGATTTTAATAAGTCAGTATTATTTAGTTTAATAGAAAAAGATTTAATTAAAATATTTACAGCAATCGAAAATAAATCAACAAATTCAATAAAGCAAGACCCAGATTTAGATTTAATATATTCGAAAATATCAGATCAAATACAAGATATGAAAAATGAACATATAGACAAAAAATTTGATAACATAGTATTTCATAAACATGCAATAAAAAAATACGAAAAATCCAATGGAATGGCAACAATAACTACTTCGTCAAGCGTAGAATATTTTTATTCTAGCAATGTTAAAGATGAATTAGCATATAGTGATGTAAAAAAGCAAACAAGATATACATGTGAATTTGTTTATGTTTATGATGAAGCAAAAATAGGATATGAAAAGCAAGCCTTTGGAGTTCATTGCCCAAATTGTGGAGCTCCCTTAAAAAAACTTGGAGCTGGTAATTGTTATTATTGCGGAACGCATGTGGAACCAATTAATTTGAAAGTATGGAAAATAGCTTCATATAAAGAAGAATAAAATATTAAAAGCGAAAAAGTTTTACTTTTCGCTTTTAATATTGCTTAAGTAATTAGGAATAAAGCAAAATTAGTGTTCTATATTAAAAAATATTGCATAAAATAAATAATGTGAACTTTGTGTGAAAAATATAAAAAAACTATTGACTTTTTCTTGAAACGGGTATAAATTATTAGCAGTCAAACACGATGAGTGCTAAAAAAATTTTAAGGAGGTAATTTACATGATAAAACCATTAGAAGACAGAATATTAATAAAAATGAAAGAAGGCGAAGAAACAACCAAAAGTGGGATTATTTTAGCAAGTAATTCAAAAGAAAAACCACAAATAGCAGAAGTTATAGAAGTAGGACCTGGCAAAAAAATAGATGGAAAATTAGAACCAGTCTGTGTCAAAAAAGGTGACAATGTAATAGTTAGCAAATATGCAGGAACAGAAGTAAAATATGAAGGTGTAGACTACCTAATACTAAAACAAGAAGATGTTTTAGCAATAGTAGAATAGTTTTAAAACAAGGAAAGGAAAGTGAATTATAATGGCAAAAGTTATTAAATTTGGTGAAGATGCTAGAAAATCTTTATTGGAAGGAGTAAATAAATTAGCTGATACAGTCAAAGTTACATTAGGACCAAAAGGAAGAAATGTAGTTTTAGATAGAGGTTATGGAGCACCATTAATTACAAATGATGGTGTAACAATAGCTAAGGACATAGAACTAGAAGATAAATTTGAAAATATGGGAGCAAGACTTGTAAAAGAAGTATCAACAAAAACAAATGATGTAGCTGGTGATGGGACTACCACTGCAACAGTTTTAGCACAAAGTATGATAAAAGAAGGCGTAAAAAATGTTGCAGCAGGTGCTGATCCAATGGCAGTAAAAAGAGGAATTGACAAAGCAGTAACAGTTGCAGTAGAAGAGTTAAAGCAATTAAGCTCTCAAGTTAAAGGCAAAGAAGATATTGCAAGAGTTGCAAGTATCTCTGCAAATAGTGAAGAAGTAGGAAACTTAATTGCAGATGCAATGGAAAAAGTATCTAAAGATGGTGTTATAACAATTGAAGAATCAAAAACATCAAATACAGAATTAAATGTAGTTGAAGGAATGCAATTTGATAAAGGATACGTTTCTCCTTATATGGTAACAGATACAGAAAAAATGGAAGCAAATTTAGATAATCCATACATATTAATTACAGATAAAAAAATAAGCAATATTCAAGAAATATTACCATTACTTGAAAACTTAATGCAACAATCTGGAAAATTATTAATAATATGTGATGACATTGAGCAAGAAGCATTATCTACATTAATTCTAAATAAATTAAGAGGAGTCTTAAATGTAGTAGCAGTAAAAGCTCCTGGATTTGGAGATAATAGAAAAGCAAACTTAGAAGACATTGCTATTTTAACAGGTGGAGAAGTTATAACATCAGATTTAGGATTTGAACTTAAAGATGTAGATGTATCTCAATTAGGTAGAGCAAAACAAGTAAAAGTACAAAAAGAAAATACAATAATAGTTGATGGTTTAGGGGACAAAAACAAAATTGATGAGAGAGTAAATCAAATAAGAGCTCAAATAAAAGAAACAAAGAGTGAGTATGATAAAGAAAACTTACAATCTCGTTTAGCAAAAATATCTGGAGGAGTTGCAGTAATTGGTGTTGGTGCAGCTACAGAAGTTGAAATGAAAGATAAAAAATTAAGAATAGAAGATGCACTTTCTGCAACAAAAGCTGCTGTAGAAGAAGGAATAGTTGCAGGTGGAGGAACTGCATTAATAAATGTAATTCCAAAAGTTAAAGAATTAACAAATAGTTTAGAAAATGGGGAAAAGCTAGGCGCACAAATAGTTTTAAAAGCATTAGAAGAACCAGTAAAGCAAATTGCTACAAATGCAGGTTTAGAACCAGCTGTTATAGTTGATAAGGTAAAAACTTCTAAAGTAGGTACTGGATTTGATGCAGCTAAAGAAGAATATGTTGATATGAAAAAGGCAGGAATTGTAGATCCTACAAAAGTTACAAGAAGTGCATTACAAAATGCAGCATCTATTGCTTCAATGGTACTTACAACAGAAAGCTTGGTAACTGATGCACCAGAAAAAAATTGTAGTTGTCATACAGCACAAGATGACGGAATGCCAGCAGCTATGAATGGAATGTATTAATAATTTTGAGGACTTCGGTCCTCTTAATTTTTATATTCATTATATATGGTTAAAATAAAAAAACATTATATATTAGCCAAAAAATTTTAAAAATTTTTAAAAATGTATGTCAATAACTTTTGAAAATGTCCCAAAAATTTCTAAACATTAACGGAAAAATATTTCCGCTAA
>CANRHX010000035.1 GCA_947630545.1 uncultured Clostridia bacterium | reverse complement strand
CTCATTGTATAAGAGGATGTTCCAATTTCATTTATTTTAATTTCACGATATTCCGTTAAATTAAACTTTTCATTATTAAGTTCTTCCCATAAACCAATATAAAGAGCAGTATCTTTATTGCTTAACCAATGAATAATAACATTTGCTGGATATTTGTTATTTTTAAATTTTGCTTTAGCTTGTAAAAATTCTGAGTTAACTGACATTAACCATTTTGTTGTTAACAACAAAATGGTAGAAATTGGAAAGAATCATATCAGAAGATTTGCTTACTCCACAAAAAAGTTTAAAACAATTAGAAAAAGAAAATAAAAAGACTTTAAAACAAAAATGAAAAAAACTACGGCATTCGCACAAAAAAACCATCTTTTAGATGGTTTTTTATTTATCGTTTAATAATAAATTCAATATTTTAGGATAAATTTCTTGGGCATTTTTATTCCAATTATTTACAATCCTTTTTGCTCTTTCTCTAGAGCCAGCATAAGTTTTTACTTCGAAAACAGTTTCATTATTTTCAACAATTTTACACTTAATTGTGTAATCATTTTCACTTTTTGGAGTATATTCTGCAATAACAGATAATTCTTCTTCTATACTTGACAATTCCTTTTTGAAAAGGTTGTCTGCCTTTAATTTTAAAATTCCTGGTAACACTTCTTTTGTAAGAGATAATGCATTTTTTCCTTCAGATGTAATTTTGATTAGAGGTTCTTCGTCTTTTGTATATGTTCCTACTAGCTTTGAGTCGATTAAATCAGTTAGAACTTGTTTAAAATAAAAGTAATTTACATTATTGATTGATGAAATTATTTTGAAAAGTCCAGCTTCTATAATTTCTCCATTTATTTGTTCTAATATATATAGTATTAAAACTTTATTCTCGGCCAAAGCAGTATTATCTGAATTTGATTTCATACATAGCGCTCCTTACCTTGTTTTTTTGAAATTATATCACAAAAGTTTACAAATGTAAAATATTTCTTAAAAAAGGAATAACTATAAAAGTTGTTGCATAAAATAAAGTCATGAAATAAAACATTTCACGACTTTTTTAATGCCTAATTAATTTTAACTATAATTAATAAAAAAATCAATATAATTAATAAAAAAAATTAAATTTATTCTAGGAGGGATTACAATAATGGAAACCAAATCATTTAAGTCAATAATAGATGAATGGCTACAATTCAAAAAAATATCAATAAAAGAATCAAGTTATTATAGGTACATTTATATAGTAGAACAATATATAATGCCATACTTTGAGTCTTATAATATGGAGGGATTAGAAAATTTCGATTTCAATATATATGTTATAGAATTACAAAAAACATTAAGCCCTATATCAATAAAAAACACTATGTGTATCCTAAAATCAATTTTAGGATATGCTGAAAAAAAGTACGACTATAGATTTCATTTAGACTTTTTAGCAATGCCTAAAGTTCATACAGAAGAATTAAGAGTTTTAAGTAAAAAAGAAAAAAAGAAACTTGAAAAATATTGTTTGCAAAAAAATTCATTAAAAGATATTGGAATAATAATTTGTTTAAATACAGGACTGCGAATTGGCGAAATGTGTGCATTAAAGTGGGATTGTATAGATTTAGATAAACATTGTATTAAAGTAAAAAAGACAATGCAAAGAATATATAATAAAGATGAAAATAAAAGCATAATAAAAATAGATGTTCCAAAATCTCAAACATCTGTAAGGACTATACCAATTTCAACAAAATTATATGAAATATTAAAACCTTTGCAAAAACAATATTCTAAAAATAGTTATTTTTTAACAGGATCTGAATTTATTTATTTGGAACCTAGAAGTTATCAAAGAATTTTTAAAAAAATTCTTGATAATTGCAATATAAATAATTTCCATTTCCATCAGTTAAGACATACTTTTGCTACAGATTGCATTAATGTTGGTATGGATACAAAATCTCTTAGTGAAGTTTTAGGACATAGTAATGTTACAATTACTTTAAATAGATATGTACATTCATCTTTTCAAGCAAAAAAGAAATATTTAGAAAGGCTGTAATCGCTCATATATCTGGTTTGTATTGATTTAGGTGTTGTCGTGAAATGTTTTATTTGACGCATAACTAAAAATCAACGAAAAAGGTAAGTAAATAAAGCAATTTAGCTATATTATAAAATAATTTTATAAAAATTCAAGGGAAAGACAAAATAATAAAAAAGTTATTAATATTATACTAGTCTTATATTTTAAAACTGGCTAATAAAATATAGATTAAAGTATATAAAATAATAAAAAAACAAAGGAGGAGAAAGTTCATATGAACAAAAATGAAAAATTGAAGAAGGCAAAACAGAATAATGGTATTACTTTAATAGCATTAGTAATAACCATAATTGTACTTTTAATACTAGCGGGAGTAACAATAGCAATGCTATCAGGAGACAACAGTGCACCACAAAAAGCAACGGAAGCAGCACAAAAAGATGCAATAGCAGGAGCAAAAGATGAAATAGCAATGGAAGTGCAAGAGGCATTATTAAATTATTATAATAATACTTATGTAGAAGGAGACGGGACAAAAGAAAATAGAATTCAAGAAGTAGTAAGTGGAGCAGCAAGTACTGCAGTGAGCAATGCAACAAGTAGAAATAAACAATTATTACCAGAATCAGGAGTTGACGGAAACACAATAACATTAAAAACAAAATCATACACAGTAACAGGAACAATAGAAGAAAACGGAGGAATAACATGGAGTGATTACGTAGCGTCAACAGGAGGCTCAGGAGGAGGAACAGGAAGTATAGCAGAAAAAACTGCAGAGACAGAAACAACAGAAACATGGAGTGTAGAAAGTTTTGGAAACTTAAATGATGATGTACATCTACCATCAGAAAAAAATATAATAGCCCAAAAGGAAACAGAAGGAGAGGAGCAACAAGTAGTAATACCAGCTGGTTTTAAACAAGCAACAGATTCAGCCGATACATTAGAAGGAGGAATAGTAATAGAAGATGCAAGTGGTGATTCAACAAAACAGGGAAACCAATTTGTATGGGTGCCAGTAAATCAAAAGTTAGCATTCAAAAATCAAGATACAACAAGTGGTATAATACAATTAGGAAGATATGATTTTGGAGATGAAGATGAACACAAATTAGACGGACCTAAAGATGGGAATGAAAAAATAAATATAACTTCTTATTCATCATATAAGGCAACAGAGAATTCAAATTCTGTAGCAAGGAATATAGGAGAATTTGTAGAACAAACGGAAGGAGCCAAAGGATATTATATAGGAAGATATGAAATGGGAATAGAAGGAGCTACCGTAAATGAAGATACTAAACAATGGACAGAAGAAGAACCTGGAAGTAAAAAGGTAGTATGTCAAGCAGGAAAAACAGTATATAATTATATAACAAGAGATGAAGCAAAAGAGGAATCACAAAATTTATATAACGAAGTAAAAAAAGGAACAGAAACAATATATACAAGTGATTTAATAAATAGTTATGCATGGGATACAGCAGTAGTGTATATAATGAAGACTACGGGGGATAATGATTATGCATACCAATCCGATGGTGAAGGAGGTTCAGCTATTGCAACAGGAGAAAAAGGAGATGAAAAATGTAAAATACATGATATGGCAAGTAATGTGGTAGAAAAGACAACAGAGTACTCTGGTTACACCAAGTATCCGTGTGTCGATCGAGGAGGCGATTACGGCAACAGCAGCGAGTACACGAGCTATCGTAGCTTCACTAGCACTTCCTTCAGCTATCCTAACATTGGCTTTCGCCCCATTTTATATATCGTAGGTCTGAATGCTTAAGGCGAAAAACAAAAAAAGGTAGAGAAGAAGTTTTAAGTATCAAAATTAAAAAAGAGAAAATAACGAACTTTAGTACGTTATGGGCAAATTTATAAGAATTCTAAAAAATTAAAAAAAGTCCTGCTAGCAGTATGAATTCCTGCTAGAAGGACAAAATTTTCCCACAAAAAACAAACAAAAGTTCTAAGTGCTCGCAAAAAATTTCCACTAAAAATTCAAAAAATCTCTTGACATACGGAACAAAGCATTATATAATATATAAGCATGAGTTTAGCGTTGAAGCCAAATGTGGCTACATCCTTACGGAATAAAGGGTGGAGGGAACTTTGGTGGAGTATGTCATGGCAAAGACCAGGCGGTAAGTTAAGTTATTTGCGTTAATCCGTAAAGCGCAGATAATGTTGCATATATGTTTTTATGCATTCAAAAGATGCACACTTATCCCAAAATCATCATGCATATTTTGGGTTTTTATAAAGGTGATATTCAAAACACCAGAGTGCGTTCTAACTTGCCAACTAGTAATTTTAAAAAAAGCTTTATAAAAGCTAAAAACATTATTTAAAAGGAGGGAAAATTACAATGGCAAAAAGTGTAGTAGTAAGTAGTGAAAAAATAAGAATAAGACTAAAAGCTTATGACCATGTAGTTTTAGATCAGTCTGCTGAAAAAATAGTAGATACTGCTAAAAAAACAGGAGCAAAGGTTTCAGGACCTATTCCACTACCAACACAAAAAGAAATCGTAACAATATTACGTTCTCCACACAAAGACAAAGATTCAAGAGAACAATTCGAAATGAGAACACATAAAAGAGTTATAGATATTCTTTATCCAACACAAAAAACAGTTGATAGTTTAACAAAATTAGAATTACCAGCTGGTGTTGACATAGAAATAAAAATGTAGTTAAAAATTATTACATATATAAAATATGTAGAAAATCAAAAACCAATGCTGGAGGCAATTAAAAATTCGCAAGTCAGCCAATAGGAGGAGAGAAATAAAATGAAAAAAGGAATTATAGGAAGAAAAATTGGAATGACACAAATCTTTGATGAAAAAGGAAATGTAATTCCAGTAACAGTTATAGAAGCTGGTCCATGTGTAGTAGCACAAGTAAAAACTGTAGAAACAGACGGCTACAATGCTGTACAATTAGGCTTCGGAGAAGTAAAAGACAAACATATTAACAAACCAGAAAAAGGACATTTTGCAAAAGCAAAATTAGCCAACAAAAAACATTTAAGAGAATTCAAATTAGATTCACTAGAAGGAATCAAAGTTGGAGACGAATTAAAAGCAGATGTTTTTGAAGCTGGAGAAAAAATAGATGTTCAAGGAACATCAAAAGGAAAAGGATTCCAAGGTGTTATTAAAAGACATGGACAACACAGAGGACCAATGGGACATGGTTCAATGTATCACAGAAGACCAGGTTCAATGGGACCAACATCAACACCAGGTAGAGTATTTAAAGGTAAAAAACTTCCAGGACATATGGGAAAAGTTACAGTTACAATACAAAACTTAGATGTTGTAAGAGTTGACTTAGATAAAAATGTAATATTAGTAAAAGGAAGTGTTCCAGGAGCAAAAGGAACAATTCTAAAAGTAAAATCAGCTGTTAAGGCTAGTAAATAATAGGAAGGAGGAAATAAAATGCCAAAAATAGATGTATACGATATAAAAGGTAAAAAAGTTAGTGATGTAGAATTAGCAGATAGCGTATTTGGTATTGAACCAAACGAATCTATAGTACATAGCGTATTAGTAAACTATCTAGCTAATCAAAGACAAGGTACACAAAGTACAAAGACAAGAGCAGAAGTTAGTGGTGGTGGAAGAAAACCATGGAGACAAAAAGGAACAGGTAGAGCAAGACAAGGAAGTATTAGAGCTCCACAATGGATTAAAGGTGGTATAGCTTTAGGACCAAAACCTCGTTCATATAAATATTCAGTAAACAAAAAAGAAAAAAGACTTGCTATTAAGTCAATATTAAGTTCTAAAGTATTAGAAAAAGAATTAACAGTAGTAGATAAATTAGAATTAGCTGAAATTAAAACAAAAACAATGGTTAAAGCATTAGAAGATTTAAAAGTTGAAGGAAAAACATTAATTATCCTTGCAGAACAAAACAAAAATGTTCTAATGTCAGCAAGAAATATTGAAGGTGTAAAAACAATTTTAATAAACAACATAAATGTGTATGATTTATTAAAATATAATAAATTAGTTCTACCTCTAGACACTGTTAAAAAATTAGAGGAGGTGTATGCTTAAATGTTAGCTGAAGAAGTAATAATAAGACCAGTAGTTACAGAAAAAAGTAACGATGAATTACAACAAGGAAAATACACTTTTGAAGTAAATAGAAAAGCAACAAAAGTTGATATTGCAAAAGCAGTAGAAAAACTTTTTGAAGTAAAAGTATTAAAAGTTAATACGATGACAGTTAAAGGAAAAACAAAAAGAGTAGGATATCATGTAGGAAAAACATCAGATTGGAAAAAAGCTATAGTTACAATAGATACACAATTAGCTGATAAAACATACTTAGGCAAAGGTGGAAAAGAAATAAAAATGTCTAAGAAATATAAAGATTCAATTGATGAATTTATGGGAGCATAAGCCCTAAAAATTATCGAGAAAGAACTCGGAAAATAAAAAATATCTGTTATACGGAGCAGGAAAAACATCCGTAAATAAAAATTAAGGAGAGAAAATAAAATGGCAATGAAACACTTCAAACCATACACACCATCTAGAAGAAATATGACTGTTTCAGACTTTGAAGAAATCACAAAAACAACTCCTGAAAAATCTTTATTATCAAAGAAAAAGAAAAATGCAGGAAGAAATTCATATGGAAGAATAACAGTTAGACATCAAGGTGGAGGAAATAGACAAAAATATAGAATAATTGATTTTAAAAGAAATAAAGACAATGTAGAAGCTACAGTATTAGGAATAGAATATGATCCAAATAGAAGTAGCAATATAGCTTTAATCCAATATGAAGATGGAGAAAAAGCATATATATTAGCACCACAAGGAATTACAGATGGAAGCAAAGTAATATCTGGAGAAAATGTAGATATTAAACCAGGTAATAGCATGCCAATAGCAAGTATTCCAGTTGGTACATTAATTCACAATATAGAATTAAATCCAGGTCAAGGTGGAAAATTAGTTAAAGCTGCAGGACAAAGTGCACAATTAATGGCTAAAGAAGGAAAATATGCACACGTAAGACTTCCTTCAGGAGAAATGAGACTTATACTTGCTAAATGTAGAGCAACAGTAGGTGTATTAGGAAATTCAGAACATGAAAATGTAAAACTTGGTAAAGCAGGTAGAACAAGACATATGGGAATTAGACCAACAGTTAGAGGTTCTGTAATGAACCCAGTAGATCACCCTCATGGTGGTGGTGAAGGTAGAGCTCCTGTAGGTCATGCTGGACCATTAACACCTTGGGGTAAACCAGCTCTTGGATATAAGACAAGAAATAAGAAGAAAATATCTAATAAATTTATAGTTAAGAGAAGAAAATAAAAAAGGAGGAAATATAGGATATGTCAAGATCAAGTAAGAAAAAACCTTTTGTAGCTGAAAAGTTATTAAAGAAAATCGAAGCTATGAACGAATCTGGAAATAAAGATGTTATAAAAACATGGTCAAGAGCTTCAACAATATATCCACAAATGATTGGTCATACAATAGCTGTTCATGATGGAAGAAAACACGTTCCAATCTATATAACAGAAGAAATGATTGGTCATAAATTAGGTGAATTTGCTCCTACAAGAACATTTAAAGGACATGCAGGAGAAAAGACAACTAAAGCAAACTAGTAATCAAATAAAAACTCATAAAATTAAGAGAAAAAAATCTCTAATAAAATAAGGAGGGAAAAATAGTGGAAGAAACAACACAAGTTAGAGAAGCAAGAGCAACTCTAAAATTTGCAAGAATTTCATCTAGAAAAGTAAAAATAGTTGCAGATTTAATTAGAGGTAAAGATGTAGATGAAGCATTATCAATTGTAAAATTTACACCAAAAGCATCTTCAGAAATTATAGAAAAGCTATTAAAATCAGCAATTGCAAATGCTGAAAATAACCATGAAATGAAACACGAAAACTTATATGTTGCTGAAATATATGCAAACCAAGGTCCAACATTAAAAAGAATTAGACCAGCAGCAAAAGGTAGTGCAGTAAGAATTAGAAAAAGAACAAGTCATATAACAATCGTTCTTAAGGAAAGAAATTAATAAGTCAAAGGAGGCTAAATAAAAAGATGGGACAAAAAGTACATCCAACAGGTGTAAGAGTTGGAATTATAAAAGATTGGAATTCTAAATGGTATGCTGATTCTAAAAATTTTGCAGATTATTTAGTTGAAGATCAAAAAATTCGTAAATTTTTAAAGAAAAAATTATTTGCTGCTGGAATTTCAAATATTGAAATAGAAAGAACAGCAAAAATGGTAAAAATTAATTTATATACAGCAAAACCAGGAATTGTTATTGGAAAAGGTGGAGCTGGAGCTGAAGCTGTAAAGCAAGAATTAGTAAAATTAATTAATAAAGATGTTAATTTAAATATAGTAGAAGTTAAAAATGCAGATACAGATGCACAATTAGTTGCAGAAAATATTGCTGGACAATTAGAAAGAAGAATTTCATTCAGAAGAGCTATGAAACAATGTATGCAAAAATCTTTAAAAGCAGGTGCTTTAGGTATAAAAACTTCAGTATCTGGAAGATTAGGTGGAGCTGATATGGCTAGAACTGAATTCTATAAAGAAGGAAATATACCACTACAAACTTTAAGAGCTGATATTGATTATGGATTTGCAGAAGCAGATACAACATACGGAAAAATCGGTGTAAAAGTTTGGATATATAAAGGTGAAGTTCTTCCATCTAAGAAAGTGGAAGGAGGAGAGCAATAATGCCATTAATGCCAAAAAGATCAAAATTTAGAAAAATGCAAAAAGGTAGAATGAGAGGAAAAGCAACTAGAGGAAATAAAGTTACAGATGGTGAATATGGAATACAAGCTGTAACAGGAGGTTTAATTACTGGAAACCAAATAGAAGCTGCCCGTATTGCTATGACTCGTTACATAAAAAGAGGTGGAAAAGTTTGGATTAAAATATTCCCAGATAAACCAATAACATCAAAACCAATTGGTACTCGTATGGGTAAAGGTAAAGGTGCTCCTGAATATTGGGTTGCAGTAGTAAAACCAGGAAGAGTTATGTTTGAAATAGCTGGTATCCCTGAAGATGTTGCTAAAGAAGCTTTAAGACTTGCAATGAACAAACTACCTAATAAAACTAAAATAATTGCCAAAGAAACTGAAAAGGTAGGTGATAGTGATGAAGATAAATAAAATAAGAGAAATGTCTTCACCAGAACTAGAAAAAGAATTAGGTGAACTAAAAACAGAATTATTTAAATTAAAATTTAGTTTAGCTACAAACGGATTAGATAATCCTATGAAAATAAAAGAAGTTAAGAAAGATATAGCTAAAATAAACACAGTATTAACAGAAAGAAAAATTGAAGAAGCAAAGAAAGCTTAATTTAAGAAAGGAGAAATCTAAATGGAAGAAAGAAATCTTCGTAAAGTTATGATTGGTACAGTTGTATCTGATAAAATGGATAAAACTGTAGTTGTAGCTGTTGAAACAAGTGTTAGACATAAAGTTTATAAGAAAACTGTAAAAAGAACATATAAATTAAAAGCACATGACGAAGAAAATGCTTGCAAAGTTGGAGATAAAGTAAAAGTCATGGAAACAAGACCACTTTCTAAAGATAAAAGATGGAGAGTAGTTGAAATTGTTGAGAAAGCAGTAATAAAATAGATATTATATTGAAAGGAGGAACCATAAATGATACAACAACAATCAATATTAAAAGTAGCCGATAACACAGGTGCAAAAGAACTTATGTGCATAAGATGTTTAGGTGGATCTTACAGAAAAACATCTAATATAGGAGATGTTATAGTTGCTTCTGTCAAAACAGCAACACCAGGTGGCGTTGTAAAAAAGGGTGACGTAGTAAAAGCAGTTATTGTAAGAACAAAAAGAGGATTAAGAAGATCAGATGGTTCATATATAAAATTTGATGAAAACGCAGCTGTAATAATAAGAGAAGACGGAACTCCAAGAGGAACACGTATTTTCGGACCAGTTGCAAGAGAATTAAGAGAAAAAGATTATATGAAAATATTATCTTTAGCTCCAGAAGTTCTTTAATTCGTTAACAAAAAATTTATTAAATATTTTTATATTGCAAATTAAAGAAACAGTATTAAAGAAAAGGAGGAAAACCTTAAATGAAAATAAAAAAAGGTGATACAGTTCAAGTTTTATCTGGAAATGATAAAGGAAAAACTGGAGAAGTATTAGAAGTAATACCAAAAACTGGAAAAGTTGTTGTTAAAGGTGCTAATGTTAGAAAAAAACATGTTAAACCAAGAAAACAAGGCGAAGAAGGTGGAATTATACCAGTTGAATGTAGTATGCCAATTTCAAAGGTAAATATTGTATGCCCAAAATGTGGTAAAACTACAAAAGTTGGATATAAAGAAGAAAAAGATGGAAAAGTACGTATTTGTAAAAAATGCGGAGCTACATTAAAATAAAAAATAGAAAGGAGGATTAATAGTAATGGAAAAATTAAGAGAGCAATATGAAAAAGAAGTAATCCCAGCATTAATGAAAAAATTCGAATATAAATCAGTTATGCAAGTTCCAAAACTTGATAAAAT
>CANRHX010000034.1 GCA_947630545.1 uncultured Clostridia bacterium | reverse complement strand
TAAAATATATAATTTAGCGGAAATATTTTTCCGTTAATGTTTAGAAATTTTTGGGACATTTTCAAAAGTTATTGACAGTTTTTCTAAAAATACTGCTACTCCATTTTCATTATTTGATAATGCTATCTCTTTAGCTTTTTCTTTTACCTGTGGTAACGCATTTCCCATTGCAACTCCTAATCCTACATTTTGTATTATTACTAAATCATTTGTTGAATCTCCGAAAAAAATTACTTCATCTGTAGATATATTAAGTTCGTTACATAGTTGTTTTAATGTTGTAAATTTATTTATTCCTTTAGGATTTATTGCAACCCATTTTTTATTTGTCTTCTTATCTGTATCTTGCATAAGTATACTCTCTACTTTTTCAAAATTGTTATCTATGTAGTTTTTGTATTCTTGAACTTCTTCTAAAGTATATGGCATAACATTCATTCTTGCAATGGAATCTTGTACTTCTTCAGCCCCATTTATTTTCTTAACAAAACTGCGTGAATCTATAGTTCCTTTATTTCTATACATATAATATTTTTCAGCTGATATATAATCTATTCCTTGTGCTATAGACTTAAAATTATTTGTTATTTTAATCACAGTTTCTCTATCGATATTTTTAATGTATTTACCTTTATTTTTTTCAACATCATATATATAACAACCATTATTTAATATTAAATAATTAAACATTTTTATGTCAAGTATATTTTTTACACTGGATAGATTTCTGGCAGTTATACCAATTGTTATGTAATTATTATTTTTACATTCTAATATAGCTTTTTTTGTGATGTTAGTTATTTTCTTCTCATTTGTTAGTAACGTCCCATCAAAATCTGTTGAAATTATTTTATATTTCATTGACCTTCTCCTTAATTATTTATATTACTTTTTATATTACCAATATTTGCTGTTAAAGTCAATTTTAAATAATCATAAAATCTTTTTTCTTTTTCTTTAGAATTTTTTGAGTCTAAAAATTCAATTTTTCCTTCATTTATCTCTAATAAATCTTGCTCTTGCAATATATTTTTTAAGTGTTTTGCTAAATTGGGAGCACCATTAAAAAATATTATATCTTCTCCTAAAATTTCTTTTATTTCATCTTGAATTAAAGGATAATGTGTACAACCGAAGTACCACATTTTTTACCTTACCTTTGTATTGCTTTAGATTAGCATTCAGATATTTTCTTATCTTTTCTTCATTACCTTCTTCTATTATATCTGCTAACCCTACACACGGTAGCACTTCTGTTTTTTTATTGTCATATTTATTGTATAATAAATTAAATTTTTCACTTTCAATTGTTGCCTTTGTTGCCATAACAAGTGTAGGATTGTCAAAAGCATAATCGTGAACCATTTTATATGCTGGTTCTATTGCAATAAATGGTATATCATTATATTTTTCTCTTAAATATTGCACTGCTTTAGCGCTAGCAGTATTACAGGCAATTACTATTGCTTTACATTGTTTATTTATAAGTTTTTTTACAATATCATCACATATTTTTATAAGTTCATTATCTTTTTTATCTCCATATGGATTATTTTTTGAATCACTGTAATAAATATAATTTTCTTTTGGAAGTATTTTTACTATTTCTTTTAAAACAGTAATTCCACCTATACCTGAATCAAATATTCCTATATTTTTATGTTTCATGCTATCTCCTATGCTATTTTTTCAAATTATAGCATAAGTGAATATAATTTTCAAATAATTATTTTTTATCAAAAATAGTTTTTATAAAACCTCCATCAATCATAGTTGCAAATACATTTTTTAAAATTATTAAAATAATTGGTCCCCAAAGCAATCCTAAAATTCCCCAAAACTTAAATCCTGTATACATAGCAATTAAAGTAAAAATTGGATGAACTCCTATATTTTTACTAACTAGCCTTGGTTCTAGGAATTGTCTTGCAATAGACATAATTATAAGTAGCACTATTATTGCAATACCTAAATTTAAGTCACCATTTAATCCAGAAATAATTGCCCATGGCACCATAACGGTTCCAGAACCTAGTATTGGCAAGGCATCTACAAAGCCTATAAATATTGCCATTAGTAATGGATATTCTATATTAAAACCTACAAAATGTAATATATATAAACCTATTAAGGAAACTACAAAAGAAACTAGTATTAATGTTGCTTGAGCTTTTAAGTATCCACCTAAAGTTTTGGTTAAGTCTTTTAAATGTTTTCCTAGTTTTTTAACCCATAATTCTGGTACATGATGTTCTATTTGATCAAGTATATATATCTTGTCTACACAAATGAAATACAATGCCATGACTGTTATTACAAAATAAATTGATATTACAGGAATAGAGGTTACAATAGTAATTAAACTATTTAAAATATTTCTTATCCAAACAGAAAGTGCATTTAAAACTCCTCCTGTGGAATTTTGTATTACTCCCAAAACTTCATCAGATATTTTTATTTTATTAAAATCGAATTCATTAATAAAATTTTGAAATAATGAATATGCTTTATCAAAGTAATTATTTAATCCCTGTAATAAATTTGATGCTTCTGAAAATAACGTTATTAACCCCCATACTAAGCTTCCCAATATTATGGCAGATACAATTATAAATATTATTATCGAACTTGTTCTTCTCTTAAATTTAAATTTTTTCATCATCTTTTTTATTAATGGCTCTATAATTAAAGATATTATAAATGCAATTAAAAAAGGCATATAAAATATAGATAGCCTAAATGCTAAATATAAACCTAAAATTGTAAGTACAAAACATAAAATTCTTTTAAAAACTTTTGTCCAATATGGCATATCAATAATCACGAAACAAGCTCCTCCTATGTATTTATATTATATGCAAATTAAGAATGCAGTATTACTCTGCATTCTTAGCTTGTCCATCACAATTACAAATATTTCCTAGTGTAGTAGAAACTTGAGCTTTTCCTATTTCTGCATTATTATTAGCCAAATTTCCAATAGTTAGCATTCCAATAATATGATTATCTTCGTCACATACTGGTAATCTTCTTATTTGGTTGAAAGACATTTTACTTTGTGCATTTGTAATTTCGTCATCTTGATTACAAGTACATAAATTAGTTGTCATTATTTCACTTGCCATTGTATTGTTCATATCTTTGTCACATGCAACAGCTCTTAATACGATATCTCTATCTGTTATAATTCCACATAATTGTTTGTTTTGATCACAAACTGGGACACATCCTATATGATTGTCTTCCATTACTTTAGCTACGTTAGATATTGAATCATTTGGAGTAACACTTGCAATTTTTCCACACATACATTCTTTAACTTTCATATTTTTACCACCTTTCAAAATTTGCTATTTATATCTTTGCCAAAATTTGGTGGTATTATACATAAAAAGAAAAATTTGTGTCACTGGTTCCGGGTTTGGTTGACACAAAACCTGGAACCAATGACACAAATTTTATTTTTTTAATTCATTTGATATTACTTTCCAAACTTCAGGGTCTTCTCTGTCTTTAGCCCATTCAGCAATTCCACCTAAGTTTTTACTTGAAACTAAAGAAATTTTTTCTTTTATTGAATCTAAATCTTCAATCCACATTTTTTTTGTATTACCATCTTCTTTATATTCCACATAATTTTGCTTTAAATCTTCAAGCCACTCTTTTTTTACATTATTAGGTAATACTTTATCTATATTTTTCATATTTACAGTATTACTTGTTACCTTTCCACTTGATGTTTCTGTCCAAATTCTTGTATAGAAAGGAACTGCAAGTATTATTTTTTCTGAGTCTATTTCTTCTGTATTTAAAAATTTATTTAAGTTTAATTCAACCCAATTATATCCTGCTGTTGTTCCTGGTGTTTGACTTCCTACAGTTGTTTGGTCGTATGCCATAAATATTATATAATCTGCAACATTTCCTATAACGTGCCTATCAAAACATAATGACCATGTTTCTCCAC
The DNA here is from genome assembly GCA_947630545.1 of uncultured Clostridia bacterium. Lineage (GTDB taxonomy): Bacteria > Bacillota > Clostridia > TANB77 > CAG-508 > CAG-269. The sequence continues at coordinate 7,965 of CANRHX010000034.1, read as the reverse complement.
CATCAGGAGCTGTTACATCAACAGTTGTAACTAATCCGATTTCTTTCATTCTTGGAGTAAGCTCTATTATAAATCTTGAAAATAAATCTTTATCTTCTTGCTTCATGTTTTCAAAATCTATATTTATACCATCTAATTTATATTCTACACATGCTTCAACAATTTTTTCAATTAATTCTTGTCTTTTTTCATAGCTATTCATTATTTTTGATGTAGTTTCTAACATGTTTTCTTCGTATGAATTAGATACCATTGGCCATACTTTGTAGCCGTTTTCGTGTGCCCAACTTATATATTCTTTACCAGCATTTCCTACATTTTGTTTAAAATCGCCATCACTATCTATGTAGAAAAACGCAGGAGATACGACATTTACACCTTCTATTGTCTCTCCGCTTCTATCTGGTGCTTGTCCATATTCTGAATAATAATCCCATACTAAATTTACTTTTCCATTTATTTGTTTTTCTTCTTCCATGTCCTGCCTAATTGTAACTTCATTTGTTATGCAATCATTTTTTACATATCCAACTTTTCCATTTTTAGTTCTTATCTTTGTCCAACCATCATCAGTTTTTGAAACTACGATTACATAACTACCTTCTTCTACTCTATCAAGAGTTTTAGAAATGAAACCAGTTGATGATTTTACAGCCGCTCCTTTTGCTACCATTGCTTTCTTCTGTTCTCTATCAGTTGAGTCCATAGTTATTACATTACTTTCTTTAATGTAATTTATATCTATTCCATATACATCTTTCATTTCTGAAATTGGTAAATATATTGTTCCATCCCTATTTTCGGCATGTGCATAGATTTTTTTATTAGAACCATTTATATTTATTACATTTTGTTTGAAACCTATACTTGCAATCTTTTTTTCATATGTAGTTATTATTTTATTATTTTCTTTTTCTAAATAGATGTATTTATCAAAAAAGTTTGATATATCTTCTTTTGATAGATATATTATATCATCTTCTATTATTATATCTTTTTTTAAGTTTGCTGTTATGTTATTATTATTTATTACTAAATTTGTTTTATCATTTTTGTCTAATATTATAAAATCATTTGCTATGTAAGCTGCTACAAGCAATACTATAATTATTAAAAAACATAAAAATATTTTTTTTATTTTCTTTTTCTTTGCTTCTATCTCTTCTTTTGTCATTTTCCTTTTAGGTTGGTTTTTTACTTTTTTCCCTTGTTTCATTTAATTACTCCTGTTTTTTATTTTTTTTACGTATTACTACTCCAACTACTGCTCCAACGCAAGCACCACAGATAATTCCAATCATTGTTGGGCTAAGTGTACTTCCTGTTGGTTCTTTATAATTATTTATTGTGAAAGAATTTACTATATCTCTCATTTCAGAAGTTTCTAAACCTGATTTATCACTTGAAGATAATGTTAATGTATATACATTGTTACCAGAAGTAATAGAATATTGCTCTGAATAATAACTATAATCACTCATTGTATAATTTGATATTATATGAAAACATTTATAATTATTTTTCGTACATGTTGTAATTTCTTTTAAATCTACTGAATTGCATTTAAATGAATCTACATATTTATCAATTTCGCTATCTGTCATATATGAACCATAAGTTTGTTTTAATTGTTCTTTCATTTCATCTTTATAGTTATCAACATTATTATAAATTTCATTTACAAGTTGATCTAACATTTCTTCTGTATAAGGATTGTTTGCATTTCCAGTAAATGAAGTTATTTGCACATTTACACTATCTCCATTTGATTTTGAAAAGACATTTTCTACAGTTGTTGTCCATGTAGATGGTATGTCTATTGAATATTGGCTTGTTGAGTATGCATTTGCATAATTGCATAAGCTTAATAGTAATACAAATACTATTGAAATTAAAATACTTTTTTTCATAATTTTTCCCCTTTTTATTAATTTAAACAAAGTCTTGCTTTGTCAAAAAATATTATAACAAAGATTTTTTATTTATTAAAGACTTTTAGATAATTTTTACATTTTTTAATCTTAGAGTATTTAGAATAACTGTAATACTACTAAATACCATAGCTACACTTGCTATCATCGGATTTATTGAAATTCCAATAGGTTTTAATAACCCAATTGCTATCGGAATCATTAAAACATTATAGAAAAACGCCCAAAATAAATTTTGTTTAATATTTCTAATTGTTTTTTTACTAATCTTAATTAAATTTAAAATGCTTCCTAAATCATTTTTGGTTAAGATTACATCTGATGAATCCATTGCAATATCAGTTCCACTATTTACACTTACTCCTATATCAGAGCTTGCAAGTGCTGGACTATCATTTATTCCATCACCACACATCATGACATACCTATTGTCTTGTTTTAAATCCTTTATTGTCTTTGCTTTTTCTGATGGTATTACATTTGAAATTACTTTGGTTATCCCTATATCTTTCGCGATTTTTTCAGCAGTTTCTTTATTGTCCCCAGTTAGCATAATTGTTTGTATTTTTTCTTTATTTAAAATACTGATTACCTCTTTGGTGTTGCTTCTAACAATATCATTTACTCCTATAAGTGCGATTATTTCTCTATTTTTTACTGCATATATAATACTGTTCCCATTTTCAGCTAGTTTTTTTTCATCTTCTAAATAATTGTTTTCTATTTTATATTTTTCTAGTATTTTTGAATTCCCTAAAATGAATTCTTCGTTTTCTATTTTGCCTACAATTCCATAACCTGCAATATTTTCAAAATCCTCAACTTTTAATATTTGCATTTTATTTTGTTCTATATAATCTGTAAATGCCTTTCCAATAGGATGTGTTGATTTACTTTCTATACTACCAATTAATTGCAATAATTTTTTATTATCCATATTGCTATAATTTAATGTTTCTGCAATCTTTAATTTTCCATAAGTTAATGTTCCTGTTTTGTCAAATACTATAGTGTTTACTTTTTGAGCATTTTCTAATATTTCACTTTTCTTTACTAAGATTCCATTACTGGCACATAGTCCTTCACTTACAACAATTGCAAGTGGTGTTGCTAATCCTAAACTACAAGGGCAGGCTACTACTAATACAGTAACAAATGATATTATTGCTGTTTCAAAACTTTGCCCAATTAGTAAATAAACTAGAAAAGTCATTATTGCAATAGCAATTACACTAGGCACAAAATATCCTGATACTTTATCAGCTATTTTGCTAATTGGAGCTTTTGTATTACTTGCTTCTATTACTAATCTTACAATTTCTGATATTGTCGATTCTTTTCCAATTCTTTCAGCTTTATATTCTATATATCCATCATAATTCATACTTCCTGCAATTACTTTGTTACCCTTTTCTTTAGAAACTGGCTTGCTTTCTCCTGTTATAAACGATTCATCTAAATGCGCTTTTCCAGTTATTATTTCTCCATCTACCGCTATTTTTTCTCCGGCTTTACTTATTACTATGTCTCCTTTATTAATTTCATCTAATGTAACTGTTTTTGGCTTTCCATCTATTTTTATAACTGCTGTATTAGGTGTAATCTTTACTAATTTTTGTATTGCTTCTTTCGTTTTGTCTTTACTAATTCCATCAATATATCTACCAAGCTTTATAAAATAGATTACTATTGCAGCTGATTCAAAATATAAGTTCATAACTTGGGTATGATTTCCTGTAAATACACTATACATATTGTAAAGACTGTATAATAGACTAGTAATTGCTCCTATGCTTACTAATGTATCCATATTAGGAGTTTTATGAATTAAATTTTTATATCCATTTTTGAAAATATCAAAACCATAAATCATAAAGCACATTGTTAGTACAAGTAAGCTAATCATATAGTTCGTAGCATTAGTATGTGGGTCAAGAAAAGAAATTGTTGGTAAATTAATCATGTGTCCCATTGAAATATACATTAACAATATTGCTAATATTGTAAAAATTATAAATTTGATTTTTTCTTTTTTACTTTTTTCTTCAATTTTTATTTCTTTAAATTCCCCTAAACTCTTAAATCCTGCTTCTTTTACAAACTCTTCGATTTTCTCTTGATTTAATATTTTTTCATCATATTGAATGGTAGCATTTGCCATTACAAGATTAACAGTAGCATTTAATATTCCTTTTTGTTTGTTTAGGTATTTCTCAAGTCCATTAGAACATGCACTACAAGTCATTCCATCGATAGACAAATTTATTTTTTTCATGATTAGCCTTCCTTTATTTCAAATCCAATATCTTCGATTTTTTCTTTTATTACACTTTCTTGTACTTCATTTTTTGAAGTGACTGTAACTGTTCCAGTAGTATGGTCTGCTACTACATTTTCAATTCCTTCAATATTTTTTAAAGCATTTTGAACTCTGTTTTCACATCCATTACAAACCATTCCTTCTATTTTTATTATTGTTTCTTTCATTTTAATCACTTCCTTTCTTTTATAAATTTTTTGCTTTTTTTTTATTAGCTTATATATAATATATATCTGTTTTGAAATTTCGAACAGAAACTTTTTGGCTCGGGTGGTGTAGATATCTACAACTCCGAAATCTCTTTGCGATTGATATAAACATCAATCAAGTTATTTTTAATTTAACATAAGATTTATAAAATTTCAAGTGGACTATATAAAATTTATTATATTTTCACTTAAACTAAAATGGTATCTCATAAACATTAGAATTAATAGCTGATTTGACATATTCAATAAAAGAACTCTTTAATTCTGGTGCATTAACTTTTATTTGATTGTATAATTTATTTAATTCCTCATAATACATTTTATTTACAAGACTATAGTCGAAAAAATTATCATTAATTAATTTAGATATTCCAATATCACTAAAAAATTGTAATTTATTTAAATTTTCACTTAAGTTTTCTAGAAAATCTTCTATCTGTTGATTATTTAGCTTTTCATAACTTTCAAATTTTTTATTTTGTTTATCTGCTCCGCATATATTATCCAATATATCTACTAATTTTTCTTTTAGTTCATCAATATCAATACCTTTATTTATTTTCTCATTAGAATTACTTTTTCTTTTTGAATTATAATTTGATATATCTTCCATAATTTCTTTAATGTTTTGATACCTATTATTTGGATTATTGTCCAAACATTTTTCTACAATTAAATCTAGCAAAGCCATTCTTTTACTATTAAATTTTTCTATTAATTTTTTTCGATGTGTTCCTTTGTGTGTTTCTCCAAATACTAACCATTGAACTATTTGACCTATTGCATAAATATCCATAGTTGGTTTAGGTTCTATTTTGCTATTCCTCTGCTCTGGTGCTGCAAAATCAAAATTAGCAAGTCTTTCACTAGATTCAGTATGTCCTGTTATTTCAAAAATTTCTGGATTATAATATGCAATACCAAAATCTGTTATAACCACATTTGAATGTTCGTCTAACAATATATTTTGAGGTTTTAAATCTCTATGTACAATTCCTCTTTTATGAACGTGTTCCATACAATCAATAATTTGCTTGAAAATCCTAATAATTTCTTCTTCTGAAAAATTCGAATCATATTCTAATGTTCTACTATACTTTTTCATTGCTATTATATCCAATATATAGTCTCCGATTGTAACTGTATCATAAAAATAGTGTATTTAAAAATTTCTGGAGTTTCAATCCCATATTTTGTTGTAAATTGTCTGAAATCCTTAAAAAAATCTTTAAATTCTTTTTGGGTTAAAGTTTAATTCCCATATGTAGCTATTGATTCTAATTCGCCTTTAAATTCTAATAACTTTTGCTCGTCCATTTTCATTTTCTTTTTATTTAGGTAACTCTGTTAAAATAATTTTAAACAAAGCTAAATATTTTTAATTGCTCATTTACATTTTCTATCAAATTGTTCTCACCATTTACCTCATAATTAGTCAGTAGTGCTTCTATCATAGGTTTTCTATTTTTTTCTTTTGCACCGACATGATAAAAATGTTCTACATCAATCTTATTGCAATTACACCATATTTTTTCTAAATATTCATTTTTTCTATATTCATTATGGTCCCATGTTGAAAGCATAAATTTATTATTTGATTTATATAATACATCTTTTAATTTGTTTTCGTCATCTTCACACCAACTATCATAATAATCAACATGTCTGCCAATATATGGTGGATCACAATAAATAAAACTATTTTTAGGTGCATTTTTTATTGTTTCTTCAAATGATTGACATATAAATTGCCAATTACATTCTTGCATCATATTTTCAATATATTTTACTTGATTAACTATTTTTGTTATATATGCTTTTGAAAATCTGTTATTCTTGTGCCCATATGGTACGTTAAATTCACCTTTCCTGTTAAATCTTATTATTCCGTTAAAACAAGATCTGTTTAAAAATAAAAAGTCCAAAGGGTTATGCGTTTTATTAAATCTATCTCTTACTTCATAATAATATTTATCATCACCTTCAGATAATTTTCTTCCTTCGTTTTCCAAAAAATTTCTAATTTCGCATGAAGTAATTTCCTTATTTTTTATTTTGTTATAGAAATCAATAGTATATGGATTGGTATCAGAAAAAATTGCATTTTTAGGTGCAATATTAAATCCAACTACACCTGAACCCATAAATGGTTCTATCCATATTGTATTAGCATTAATTTTCACATTTGATTTTATAATAGGAACTAATTTAGTCTTGATTCCTTGTATTTTTATTGGTGGTACATAAATTTTCATTAAACTTCCTTTCTTTTTGGTGCTTTAGGATTATATAGCTCTTTTGGTAAACCTCTATATTCTAAATATTCTTCAAAAGAAGACATTTTTTTATATTTACCTGTTTTATCTTTAATTTCTATCTTTCCAAAATTAGCCCAATAATCATCAAAATATTTTTCTCCAGCCTTTGCAAATATTCCATTACCAGATAGAATATCATCAATTTTTTGTATACTTCCAATATTAGCTGTATTTCCACTTCCGCTTTTGTCACTAGCAATTTTCCATTTTTCTTCTGCAAAAAATATAAAATGATTTGCAACTGAAGGAATGTTTTGTAGTTCTTCTAATTTATATATTTTAGTTTCTTCATCTCTAGGCAATAAATTTCGTGAATATATTATTCCTAAACAATAATGTCCCATATATTCATCATATGGATATTGTATATTCTTTGTACTTTTTCTATCAATAAAATATTCTCCATGTGAGCCAAGTGTAAATCCATTACAAAAACTAGGGTATTCTTCATCAACGTAAGTAGTTTTTAAATCAACAGCAAATTTTATGCTTTTATCTTTTTTGGAAATAAATGTCATATCTGGATACCAATTTTGAAAAGTTGCTAATTCTAAATGATAATTATTATCTTGAGCAAATTTCAAAAAATGTGGAAAAATATGAAGTTCCAAAATTTTAGATACTATTTTTGTATCATTTGAAATCGTATAAATATTTTTAAATATATCTATAAATCCCTTAACTGTCCACTCTCCATCTTTTGAAATATGATTTCCTAAATCTTTTGTAAAATTTTTTAATAAATTTCCAAATTCTTCTTTTATTTTGTTTTTTGTTTCATTATCCATACTTTAATTATAATAAATGTTAAAATATTTATTATCCTCCTAACCAAAAATACTTTTTTATATATTATCATATAATTTTACAAAAATAAACACTTTCTATAAAATTAACCAAAATTAAATTTTGGTTAGGGTTTGTATCTTGATATTATTTATACTTTTTATAATGATTTAATGTTACAAAAATATCAATAGTAACTATATTTTTACAAATTAAATATAAATCAATTCATTAAACACAATTTCTTCTGCCTGATTTTTTATAGCATTCATTGTTCCTACCCAATATAATGGATCTGTATTTTTCATATCCTCTGTCAAATTACTTTTTTCTTTTAGTTGGTTTATTATCTGTTCAACTCTAGTTTCAGCTTTTTCTTGTATTTCTTTTAAATGTGAATT
>CANRHX010000033.1 GCA_947630545.1 uncultured Clostridia bacterium | reverse complement strand
TTACTATTATATGATATTTATTAAATATTATTCATATTATAGTAATATTTTAGCATATTTTTTTATAAAAGTCAATTTTAATTACAGTAAAACTGATCAAAAAATCCAGGTGGATATTCTCTTTGTTCAAAAAAGAAACCATTGCTTTTTAACAATGATTTCTAAAATTGATTATTTATATCTTAAATTTAATAGTCCTTACTTTTGATAAAAATAGTCCCCAGTTTAAGTATTTAGAACCTCTTTTTTTGCTGATATTTTAGGTAGTAGCAATGCAACTTTAGTATTAAGCATAAATTAAAAAATATAAAGATTAAATGTTGTTTCATTTAGTATATATATTTCCATCAGAAATATCTTTTAATGTATTGTTATCAAGTATAGTTAACTCAACATATTCAGGTACTCCAAACTCTTTAGGAGAATTTACCTTATTTCCATCTGGATCTACAGCATTGTTAAAATTAATTTCAATTTTATTACCATTGATAGAATATGTTCCACTACACATCCATAATGCACCATAAGTTACTTCATCATTTGCAGAAAAAGTATAAGAAGGTTCGTCTCCTTGAGCATCTGTTAAATTATATCTACCAGATATTTGATATTTTATATTAGAATTATCTGTTGCAGTTTTATTATCAACATCTTTTGAAATATCTTGATTATCTTTATCTAAATCTTTAGATGCACTATTTTCATTATTTTGCAAACTCATAACAGTTGATTTAAGATTGTTAATTTCACTATTTAAATTTTCTACTGTCTTTTCCTCAGAAGCTTTATCTCTACTTAAATCAAATATAATATACGCCATAATTCCAATTATAATTATTGCTAATACTAATAATAATCCTGTTAAACTAACTTTTGTATTCTTTTTTTCATTCATTTTTACTTCCCTCTTTTTTATTGATTATATAGATATGTATGTAATATTGTCAATAGGTTTTTAAATATCAATTAAAACTCTCAAATACTATTGAAATAAATAGTTTTGTATGATATATTACTTATATCAAAGTTTAGCGGAACGAAAAAAGAAAATGTGACGATATAAAACCAAAACATTAAAATATTTAATAGATGTATGGAGGTAATAAATATGGTAGATTTAAAAGAATTACAAAAAGAAATATATAAAAATAAACTAGAAAAAGGATTTAATGTAACAGATATTAACAAAGAATTTTGTTTAACATATGGAGAAGTTGCAGAGGCATATGAGGCATGGAGAAAGAAAAAAGATGATTTAGGAGAAGAATTAGCTGATGTTGCGATATATCTATTAGGCTTATCAGAAATTTTAGGAATAAACTTAGAGGATGAAATTCAGAAAAAGATTTATAAAAATTCTAAAAGAGAATACAAGGTTATTAATGGTGTAAATACTAGAGTTAAAGAATATGAAAAATAATAAAAAGTAGGTGAGAAAAATGTTAAAAATATATAAAACAGATATAGAAACAAATAATTTTTCTGAAATAAGTAAATTTGAAAAAGGAAGTTGGATAAATTTAGTAAATCCATCTGAGGAGGAAATACAAACAGTTTGTGAAAATTTAAAAATTCAAGATGATTTTATTAGAGCTGCACTAGACAATGAGGAAAAAGCCAGAATTGATATAGAAGAAGATGATGAAACTATATTATTTATTGTCGATGTACCTATAATAGAAAAGCAAAAAGATGAAAATGATATGTATACAACAATGCCACTTGGAATGATAGTAGTTAGAGATGATTTTTTTATAACAGTATCTTTAAATAATAATAAAGTAATACAATCATTTGAAAAAACTAGAATAAGAAATTTTCAAACTTATAAAAAAAGTAGATTTATTTTTCAAATTTTATACATGAATGCATCATTTTTCTTACGATACTTAAAACAAATAAATAAAGAAACAGAAATTGCAGAATACATATTAAAAAAATCTATGCAAAATAAAGAATTATTAAAAATGTTAACTTTAGAAAAAGGTTTAGTTTATTTTACAACTTCACTAAAATCTAATGAATTAGTAATGGAAAAAACAATGAGAGGAAAGATAATTAAACTTTATGAGGACGATGAGGAAATTCTAGAAGATGCTATTATTGAAAATAAACAAGCTATTGAAATGGCTAAAATTTATAGTGATATTTTAAATGGAACTATGGATGCATATGCGTCAATAATTTCTAATAATTTAAATGGAGTTATGAAATTTTTGACATCAATAACAATTGTTTTAGCAGTACCAACAATGATTTCTAGTTTTTGGGGAATGAATGTAGGGTTACCCCTTCAGAATAGTCCATATGGATTTATAGTTATGATTATTATTTCAGTAGCATTGACATTAATGGTTACATGGTGGTTAAAAAGAAAAGATATGTTGGATTAATAAAATGAGCAGTTGCATTAAAGCAACTGCCTTTACTAAATAATTATTAGTTTTCAACTATATTTTCAATTTGTTTAAGTTCTTTTTTAAATAAATTATAGGCTGTACTAGTAATAGATTTATTAGTTCCATCTTCGTAAGCTTTAATAGATTTTCTTAAATCAATTAGTTTAAATTTCTTTAAACTTAATGAAGGATTTTTATATATATAAATTGGTACATAATCTACATTATCAATAGATATTTTTCCATCTGCTTTTTTTGTAATCTTTAAATTTAAAATTATTGAATCCCTAGTATTTGTATAATTTTGATCTGCAGTAAAGTTTCCTAAAGCATATGCAACAAAACATTGTTTTGTTGTTCCATCTGGCATTTCAACTTCTTTTGTTTCAAAAGGCTCAATAACATGAGGGTGATTTCCGATAATAATATCTACACCATTTTCAAATAAAAAATCTGCTAAATCTTCTTGATCTTCAGTTTGAGTTGTATGATATTCTTGTCCCCAATGCATACATGCGATTATAACATCAACTTTTTCATCTTTAGCTTTCTCAATTTCTGCTTTAATTGAATCTTTGTCTATTAGATTAACACAGAATTCTTTTCCTTCAGGAACTGGAATTCCATTTGTACCGTAAGTATAATTTATAAATGCAACTTTTGCACCATTAAGATCTTTAATAAATAGTTTGCTTTGATCTTCTTTGGTTTTATATGTTCCTAAATGTTCAATTTTATTTTCATCTAATACATCAATTGTTTCACTTAATCCTTTAAAACCTTTATCTAAACAGTGATTTCCTGCTGTTGTTATTATATCTATGCCAATATTTTTTAATGCTGTTGCTAAACTTGCAGGGCTGTTAAATGTTGGATAATTGCTATAAGGAGCATCTGCAAAGCTAGTTTCAAGATTTGCAATTGTTACATCTGCTTTGCTTGTATATTCTTTAACATTTTCAAACACATAAGAAAAATCATATTTATCTGTTTTTTTATTGTATGCGTCCCAGTATTGTGTATTATGGCATAAAACATCACCTAAAGCTGTTAATGTAAATGTTATATCTTTTTTTGGCTCTTCTTCTTTAAATTCTTCTTCACTATATGATGTTACTTGCTCATGGTTATCAGCATTAGGACTATTCCAAAAAATTAAAAATCCTGCTAAGATTAATAATACAACCAAAATCATGATAAGTATCTTAGTCCCTTTACTATTAGAGTGTTTTCCCATTTTAAAATTTCCTCCTTTAAAATTCATATTATAACTTTTGTTAGTAAATATTTTAACATAACAAAAATAAAAAGTAAATATTAAAATTATGATATTTCAATTATCCGTAAGCATTGACCAAAATTTAAAAATGATATATAATAGCAAAGTAAATCTAAATAAAATAGGGAGGAAAAAATGTTAAGTGCAAACGGAGTTACAGTTAGATTTGGAAAAAGAGTCCTTTTTGAAGATGTAAATATAAAATTTGGAAAAGGAAATTGCTATGGAATAATTGGTGCAAATGGAGCCGGAAAATCAACGTTTTTAAAAGTATTATCAGGAGATATAGAGCCAAGTAAAGGAGATGTTACATTAGATAAAGGAGAAAGAATATCAGTATTGAAGCAAGACCACTTTGCTTTTGAGGAATTTACAGTAATGGATACTGTATTAATGGGAAACAAAGAATTATATAAGATAATGAAGGAAAAAGATGCCATTTATGCTAAACCAGATTTTTCTGAAGAAGATGGAATGAAAGCGGCAAAATTAGAAGAAAGATTTGCAGAACTTGATGGATGGAATGCAGAGTCTGATGCAGCAATGTTATTAAACGATCTAGGAATTATTCCAGATAATCATTACAAATTTATGAAGGAAATAGAGGCAAGAGAAAAAGTAAAAATATTGCTTGCTCAAAGTTTATTTGGAAATCCAGATGTCTTACTATTAGACGAGCCTACAAATGACTTAGATTTAAAGAGTATAAACTGGTTACAGGATTTTTTAATTGATTTTGAAAATACCGTAATTGTAGTATCTCATGACAGATACTTTCTAAATAAAGTTTGCACACATATAGCTGATGTAGACTTTGGAAAAATAAAAGTATACCCAGGAAATTATGATTTCTGGTATGAGTCTAGCCAATTGGCTCTAAAACAAATGAGAGATCAAAATAAGAAAAAAGAAGAAAAAATAAAAGAATTGCAAGACTTTATTGCAAGATTTAGTGCAAATGCTTCAAAATCTAAGCAAGCCACATCTAGAAAGAAAACATTGGAAAAAATTGAATTAGATGAAATAAAACCATCAAATAGAAAATATCCTTATGTAGATTTTAAACCTGATAGAGAACCAGGAAAAGAAATTTTACAAGTAAAAGGAATTTCAAAAACAATAGATGGAGTAAAAGTTTTAGACAAAGTAACATTTGATGTAAAGCAAAATGATAAAATAGCATTTTTAGCAGATAACGAAAATGCAAAAACAGTATTATTTCAAATAATTGCAGGTGAAATAGAACCAGATGAAGGCGAGTTAATTTGGGGAACAACTATAACAAAATCATATTTTCCAAAGGATAATAATTATTTATTTGAAACAGATGAAAATGTAACTGAATGGTTAAGAAAATATTCAAAAGATCCAGATGAAACTTATGTTAGAGGTTTTTTAGGAAGAATGCTATTTTCTGGAGATGAGGCTTTAAAAAAAGCAAAAATATTATCAGGAGGAGAAAAAGTAAGATGCGTACTTTCTAAAATGATGCTTTCTGGTGCAAATTTCTTAATTATTGATGAACCAACAAATCATTTAGATATGGAAAGTATTACATCTGTAAATGAAGGAATGAAAAAATTTACTGGAAATATATTATTTACTTCTCATGATCATGAATTAACTCAAACTGTTGCAAATAGAATTATTGATATCAAAAGTGATGGTAAAGTTATAGATAGAGAAGTCACATATAATGAATATTTGGGAATTGAGTAAAACTATATAAAAATGAAAGGACGAAAAATACAAATGGATAAAATTATTAAAATAATTGCTGATGAATTAAATGTTAAAACAAGTCAAGTAGATGCAACAATTAAATTAATTGATGAAGGAAATACAATTCCTTTTATTGCGCGTTACAGAAAAGAAGTAACAGGTGGATTAAGTGACGAAACTTTAAGAGAATTAGCCGAAAGATTAAATTACTTAAGAAATTTAGAACAAAGAAAACAAGAAGTTATTAATTCAATAGACGAACAAGGTAAACTTACAGATGAAATTATGCAAAATGTCGCAATAGCTAAAACTCTTGCAGAAGTAGAAGATATATATAGACCATATAAGCAAAAGAAAAAAACAAGAGCAACAGTAGCGAAAGCAAAAGGGTTAGAGCCACTTGCTGATATTATTTTTGCACAAGAAGAAAAAAAAGATATTTTTGAAATTGCAAAAGATTATATAAATATAGATAAATTATCTGAAGAAGACAAGAAAAACAAAGATAAGGTTGTAAGCACAGCGGAAGAAGCTATTGAAGGAGCTCTGGATATAATTGCAGAAAATATTTCAGATGACCCTAAATACAGAAAAGAAATAAAAAGATTATGCTATAGAGAAGGTTTAATTTCAACAAAAGCTTCAAAAGAAGATGAAAAATCAAATTATGAAATGTATTATAATTACAGTGAAGCAATTAAATTTATTCCAAGCCATAGAATTTTAGCAATAAACAGAGGCGAAAAAGAAGAATTTTTGAAAGTAAAAATAGATAAGCCAGAGGAAAAAATTTTAGGATATATTGAGAAAGATTGCTTGAAAAAAGAAGAAACACAATTTACGCGGAATGTTAAAAGAAACTATTATAGACAGTTTCAAAAGACTTATAGAACCATCAATAGAAAGAGAAATTAGATCAGATTTGACAGAAAAAGCAGAAGAAAAAGCAATAAAAGTTTTTGGACAAAATTCAAAACAATTACTTTTAGGTGCTCCAATTAAAGGAAAAACAGTTATGGGATTTGACCCTGCATATAGGACCGGCTGTAAAATTGCTGTAATTGATGAAACAGGTAAAGTATTAGATTATACAACAGTTTACCCAACAGAGCCTCAAAATGATGTTGAAGGAGCTAAAAAGGAATTATTAAAATTGATTGAAAAAGATAAAGTAGATATGATTGCTATAGGTAATGGTACAGCCTCTCGTGAATCTGAAATGTTTGTAGCAGATATGATTAAAGAAACATCTCAAGATGTACATTATGTAATAGTTAGCGAAGCGGGAGCATCAGTATATTCAGCATCAAAACTTGCTACAGAAGAATATCCAGATATAAATGTTTCTATAAGAGGAGCTATTTCAATCGCAAGGCGTCTACAAGATCCTTTGGCTGAATTAGTTAAAATAGATCCAAAAGCAATTGGCGTTGGGCAATATCAACATGATGTTAATCAAAAGAAATTAGCTGAAAGTTTAGCAGGCGTAGTTGAAGACAGTGTTAATAAAGTTGGTGTAGATGTTAATACTGCAACTCCATCACTGCTTTCATATGTTTCTGGCATAAATAATACAATTGCTAAAAATATTGTTAAATATAGAGACGAAAATGGAAAATTAAAAAATAGAAAACAATTACTAAAAGTGCCAAAACTTGGCAAAGTCGCATTTGAGCAATGTGCTGGATTTTTACGAATTATGGATGGAGATAATCCATTAGAAATTACTGCAGTGCATCCAGAAAGTTATGAAGCAACAGAAAAACTTTTAAAATCTATTGGTTTTGATAAAGAAGATTTAAAAAACAAAGAAAAAATAACTGATTTAAGACAAAAATTAAAAACTATAGATACAGTCAAAATGTCAAAAGATTTAGATATAGGGGAATTGACATTAAAAGATATAATATCAGAACTTATGAAACCGGGACGAGATCCTCGTGATGAAATGCCAAAACCTATATTAAGGCAAGATGTTCTAAAATTGGAAGATTTAAAGGAAGGTATGATTTTAACTGGTACAGTTAGAAACGTAATTGATTTTGGAGCATTCGTAGATATAGGCGTAAAATACGATGGGTTAGTACATATTTCAGAAATGAGTGATAAATATATAAAAAATCCTTCTGATTTAGTTTCAGTTGGAGATATTGTTAAAGTTAAAGTTATAAAAATTGACATGGATAGAAAAAAAGTTGGACTTTCCATGAAAGTATAAAATTTTTGTGTCAATGGTTCCGTGTGTCATTGGTTCCGGGTTTGGTTGACACACTTTTTTCGAAAAAGTGTGTCAACCAAACCCGGAACCAATGACACATTTTTTCAAAAAATCACTCCTATTTGTAAAATTAATATATTAACGAATAAATAAGAATTAATTATTCAACATATTTAGTTTAAATTTAAAAATATATGGAAAAGATATATTTTAGGAGAGTGAATTTTTTGAAACTAGTTAAGAAAAGAAGTAAAAAAGTATTTATTATATCCATTATTTTAATGGCTTTATGGATTTTTGGTGTATATATGTATAGTAAATATATTCATATACCAATTAATAAAAAAAGTAATTATGAAACAACAAGAGTAGAATCCACAGAATATTCAGAAAATGTGGAAAAGATAGAAGAGAACAGCAAATCTTTAGCAGATGTAATAGAAACTGTAACAGAAAGCGTAGTTGGTATTTCCAAATTAAAAAATACAGGTAGTTCAATTTTTACCAGTAGCGATGAAGGAAAATTAGGGCTTGGTACAGGAGTAATAGTGAGCAAAAATGGATATATACTTAGCAATGAACATCTAACGGGAGAAAAGTTCAGCCAATGCTATGTTACATTAGAAGATGGTAGAAATTTTGATGGAACTGTTGTATGGAGTGATATTGATTTAGATTTATCCATTGTTCATATAAAGGCAAAAAATTTGCCAGCTGTAACTTTAGGAGATTCAAGCTCTATTAGAGTAGGTGAAAGTGTTTATGCAATTGGAAATCCTATAGGTTTTGAATTTAGAAGAACAGTTACTTCAGGTATTATTAGCGCAAAAAATAGAACCATAAAATTAGAAGAAGATAATGATTTGGCATATATGACAGATTTAATTCAAACAGATGCTACCATAAATCCAGGGAATAGTGGTGGACCTCTAATTTATCCAAATGGTAAAGTTATAGGAATAAATACGGTTAAAATTTCATCTGCAGAGGGAATAGGATTTGCAGTCCCAATTAATGTTGTAAAAAATGTTATTAATAGTTTTGATGAGAAAAATAAATTCGATGAAGCAAGTATTGGAATTTATGGATATGATAAAGAGGTTATACCTTATTTAACTTTAAGTAGTATAAATTTTACTAAAGGAATTTATGTTGCAAAAATTATTTCAAATGGTCCTGCAAGCAATACAAAATTGAAAGAAGGGGATATTATTACTTCTTTTGATAATATAGAGATTAATACAATGAATGATTTGAAAGAATATATATATACAAAAAAACCTGGAGATAAGGTAGTTTTGAAAGTATCTAGAGGTAAAGTAAATAAAGAAATTTCTATTACACTGGGAAAAAAATAAAAAACTCCATTAAGAAGTGAAATTTTTAAAAATTCACTTCTTAATGGAGTTTTCTTATTCCATAACGCTGTCTTCATAAAAATCAAATTTTCTGGCATAATCTTTTGTTTCTTGATTTTCCATATATACTTCGGAACGATACTTTTTAAGAAATTCAACAATATTATAAACGTCAATCCAAATCTCATTACTTCCATCTACTTGTGATTCATCAAAAATGAGTTGCATTCCAAAATGCAAGTGGGGGACATTAATATTATTAACATTTTCTTTAATACTATAGCCAGTCATTCCCAAATATCCTATAACGTCTCCAGCCTTCACAATTTGCCCTTTTTCTAATTCCTCACTATAAGGATGATCTTTTCTTAAATGTGCATAATAATAATATCTTTTAGTATCTAAACTTCTAATTCCAACTCTCCAACCGCCATATTGATTCCAACCAATGTTTTCTACTATACCCGACTCAACAGCAATAATAGGGGTACCAATGCTTCCCATTAGATCATTCCCTAAATGTGTACGCTTAAAACCATAAGATCGAGAATTTCCAAAGTCATCATAATGGCTAAAATTATAGTTTTTTGCTATAGGTAAAAATGCCTTTATTCCATATTTTTTTTCCATGGTTTTTGCTCCATTGCTATTTACTACCTCAATTTGATAGTCTCCTATGAAGCCACCAAGGACAGCATTGTAGCTTTCATAGTAATAGTTATAATATTTTATATCTTTTGTTAAATTTGAAATAGTATTTCCAGATTTTAATTTCTCTATTAAAGAATCTAAATCTTTTTGTTTGAATTTTTTAAAATCTCCTCCATTTTTGCAAGCTAAATATGCCAAAAGTTCAATCCAATTATATTTTACTTTTTCATTATTATTGTGTGAATCTATATCTAGCTTCGCAGTTTTTTCTAATGCACTAGATGTTATTTTAAAATCTACCCATTTTATAAAATCTTTTTTTTCTGCTTTTTGACTAGGGGCTTCTGTATTTGCTAATACATAGCTTAATATTAATGACATAATTAATAAAGTGACAATTATCAAAAAAAATAAAATTTTTAAATTTAATTTTACAGTTCTAATTATCAAAAAAATCACCTAATTAATTTATATTTTATTAAGCGTATTGATATTCATGATATATTAATCTATAATTTCTTCGAAACGATACTTTTGGGTAACATCTGGATACTTCTCATGGTCTACTTCTGATAAAAACATTTCTAATGGTCTTGCATAAATACCATCTTTATGGTTAGTTTTACCATTATTATCCATACAACGGTAAATAACTAATTTTTCTCCAGTTTCACTATGCTCTGCTACAGTGATTACAAATGATTTTGCTCCTTTAAAATGTTTCCACATAGTAAAGGGTTTTACTATTCTTTCTTCCATATAGTATCTCTCCTTTATTTTTTAAAATTATATGAGTATATCTTTTCCTATAAAAGATATACTCATATATTATTGGTGCGCCCAGAGGGATTCGAACCCCCTTCTGCAAGTTCGTAGCCTGCTATTCTATCCAATTAGACTATGGGCGCTTATATAATTTTAATGGAAATACTTACTTATTATATCGTGCTTTTGTGAATTATTCAATACTAATTTTATATTTTATAGACTTTTTTTTGAAAAAATATTGCAAAAGTTAAAAAAGTGTGCTATTATATATAAGCATTTAAATATATCGAGGTGTAGCGCAGTTGGTAGCGCGCGTGGTTTGGGACCATGAGGTCGCAGGTTCGATCCCTGTCACCTCGACCAGTGTTCAAAAAGAGTTATGTTTTAATCATAACTCTTTTATTTTTGGCACATTACCAATTTTTGCAAATCTAAAATTTGTTTAGTAATTAATTTATTATCTAACTCTTAAAAACCTTATATATAGGCTTTTTTATTTTGTTTAGTTTTTATTTACTAAACAATTTCTAATATCTTTTAATTTGTTTAGTTGAATTACTAAACAAATTATTTTCCTATAATTCCAACCTTTTTTAGATATTTTTCAACTTTTTTAACTTCTTCTTGTTCATAATTTTCTTGAATATCAATATAAATATTTTTAGTTATTTCTATATCATAATGTCCCATTATATCTTTTAAAACAACATCTTTTATTCCACTTTCTGCACATCTAGTAGCAAAGGTGTATCTTAAAGAATGAGTAGATATTCCATTTATATCTAAATCTTTCAATATGCTAACTAATTTACTATTTACTCTCCTAGGATCTATATATCCATTATTTGCATTTGGAAATAATAAGTTTGCTTTATTGTTTTTAACAAATTTTATTTGTTCTTTTAAATCTTTTATTATTTTTGAATTTATAGGTACATCTCTATATCCTGCATTTGTTTTAGTTCTATTTCCACATATAATTTTTCCCTTTTCATCTACAGTTAAGCTTTTTCTTACTTTTATAGTATTATTTTTTAAATCGATATCATCAATTGTCAATGCTAATACTTCTCCAATTCTTAATCCCATAAATAATTGAATTAAAAATATATTTTTATATTTACATTCAGATATATTAACTTGATTTAAATAATCTATAAATTTCTTTTCTTCTTCTAAAGTCATTGCCCTTCTTTTTTCAGGTTTTTTCATACTTTTAGGTCTTATAACTCCAAGCATAGGATTATATTTTATAAATCCTAAATTATATAAATATTCAAATGTTTGATTTAATTGACCATATATTTTACTAATACTAGAGTCACTATATTCTGTAATTAAGGAATTTAAAAATTTTTGTATATAAGTGTCTTTTATTTTTTTAATTGGTATTTTAGATAATTCACTATTTTCAATATGTTTAATACTTTCACAAATTCTGGTATAATGTGATTTACTTATAGAGTTGGAATTCAATTTTACTAAAGCTCTTGATTTCATAAATGATACAAGATTTGCACCATGATTTTTAATATACTCATTTGCATTTCTTTCATACATAATAATATCAATAAAATCTTCTGCATCTTCTTTA
>CANRHX010000032.1 GCA_947630545.1 uncultured Clostridia bacterium | reverse complement strand
TTATAAATTTTCTATATGAGAATAATTGCTCAATTTAATATGAGAATTTTTGTTAATTTTTGCTTGACAATTTACAAGGGTACAAATGAAAGGTGGTAAAAATATGAATTTCAAAGGAAAAAGACGTAAAAATGAAGGAATTACATTAATTGCTTTAGTTATCACAATAATTGTCTTGCTAATTCTAGCAGGAGTAACAATAGCGATGCTATCAGGAAACAACAGTGCACCGCAAAAAGCAACAGAGGCAGCACAAAAAGATGCGATAGCAGGAGCAAAAGATGAAATAGCAATGGAGGTGCAAGAGGCATTATTAAATTATTATAATAATACCTATGTAGAAGGAAACGGAACAAAAGAAAATAGCATTCAAGAAGTAGTAAGTGAAGCAGCAAGTACTGCAGTGGAAAATGCCGAAAAAAGAAATAGTCAATTGTTAGAGTCATCAGGAGTATCAGATAATACAATAACATTAAATACAAAATCATACACAGTAACAGGAGAAATAGATGAAAACGGAGGTATCACATGGAGTGATATAGGAGTATCGACAGGAGGTAGTACTCCTGAAACAGAAGTAGTACCAAATGTTGGAGATACAGTAAATTATGCACCAAGTGAAAGTTATACTTGGGATAAATCTCTAGCTGAATCAGATAAGACGAGTGTCGGGGAAGGAAAAGATACATTAAGCAGTGAGGATGGTGGAGAATATAGAATAACAAAATGGAAAATATTAAGTTATGATCCCATTTCAAAAATGGTAGAAATGGTACCAACAGAACCAGTAGGAAATTTAACTTTAAAGGGAGCACAAGGATATAATAATGCAGTATATTTATTAAATCAGGCATGTAGTAATTTGTATGGAAATTCAAGTAAAGGAATAGAAGCAAGAAGTATACAAGAAGAAGATTTTGTAAAAGCAGGAGGAGACACATGGATGTCATATAAGGAAGGGTATGAATATAAAACCGATGAAGGAGATTATGTGCAATATGATCATCAATACAAAGAATATACATCAGATAAAAAATATCCAAGTATATATGCAAAGGAATACCAAAGCGTAATAGATGGAAACGAAAATAAAGAATCAGGAGCATTAAATAAAAGCAGCCAAAAAGATAAAATAAGTGCAACTGCCGACGAAGCAACATACGGATACAAAGAATCTGAAACAAGTATTAAGCCATATCAAACATATTACTATACAAGTAATTATGACAAGACGAAAGAATTGCTAGGGGATAAAATGGCAGGAATACTTCTACCAAACGGAAATTCTACACAATACTGGGTGGCTTCGCGCTGCGTGTTTCTGTACTTTAACCATTGTGACTTCGATGTTCGCAATGTAAATTCTGGGTACTTGGGTGCTCTCGGCGTGTTCGTCTCTGGCGGTAGCACTGGCTACAATTCGCGTGCGTTGTTCCCTGTAGTTTCTCTAAACTCTAAACTCTTAGTGGAAGGCGACGAAGAAAATACATATGATGTAAAAATAGATTAGAGAATTTTAAAATGTTATCATTATTGCAAAAAAGTTGAGAAGTATTCTACTTAAGGGTACAAATGAAAGGTGGTAAAAGTATGAATTTCAAAGGAAAAAGACGTAAAAATGAAGGAATAACATTAATTGCGTTAGTTATCACAATAATTGTCTTGCTAATCCTTGTAGGAGTAACAATTGCGATGTTATCAGGAGACAACAGTGCACCGCAGAAAGCAACGGAGGCAGCACAAAAAGATGCAATAGCAGGAGCAAAAGATGAAATAGCAATGGAAGTGCAAGAGGCATTATTAAATTATTATAATAATACTTATGTAGAAGGAGACGGAACAAAAGAAAATAGCATTCAAGAAGTAGTAAGTGGAGCAGCAAGTACTGCAGTGGGAAATGCAACAAGTAGAAATAAACAATTATTACCAGATTCAGGAGTATCAGATAATACAATAACATTAAATACAAAATCATACACAGTAACAGGAACAATAGATACAAACGGTGGAATAACATGGAGCGATTACGTAGAGTCAACAGGAAGTACTGGTTCTGAAACAGGAGTAGTACCAAAAGTAGGAGATACAGTAAATTATGCTCCAAGTGGAAGTTATACTTGGGATAAATCTCTAGCTGAATCAACAGATGAAAGTGTCGGTTCAGGAACAGAGTCATTAAGCAGTGCAGAAGGTGGAACTTATCGTATAACAAAATGGAAAATATTAAGTTATGATTCAGGAACTGTAGAAATGGTACCAACTGAGCCAGTAGGTAATTTAACTTTAAGTGGAGCACAAGGATATAATAATGTAGTATATTTATTAAACAAAGCGTGTAGTGAACTGTATGGAGACTCAAGTAGAAAAATAGAAGCAAGAAGTATAAATGAAGAAGATTTTGAAAAAGCAGGAGGAGAAGAATGGAAAACAAAGAAGAAAGCGTATGAAAACGGTTATGCGAAATATGGTAATCAATACAAAGAATATACATCAGATAAAAAATATCCAAGTATATATGCAAAGGAATACCAGAGCGTAATAGATGGAAACGAAAATAAAGAATCGGAAGCATTAAATCAAAGTGATCAAAAAGATGAAATAAGAGCAACTACAGACAAAGCAACATATGGATATAAAGAAGCTGGAACAAGTATTAATCCATACCAAACATATTACAATACAAGTAGTTACAACACAACGCAAGGATTGCTAAAAGATAAGGCAGGAATACTTCTACCACAAGGAGATTCTACACAATATTGGGTGGCTTCGCGTTGTGTGGATCTGGTCAGTAGCTATTGTGGCTTACGTGTTTACGGTGTACATTCTGGGGTCTTGGGTGCTGACGGCATGTTTAGCTCCGACGGTAGCACTGCCTATCCTTCGCTTGCCTTGTTCCCTGTAGTTTCTCTAGACTCTAAGCTCTTAGTGGAAGGCAAAGAACCAAATACATATGATGTAAAAATAGATTAGTGAAAAACTAAAAATGCTTCTATCAGTAATACTTACTGATAGAAGAGGAACTGTATTTTATAGTGGTTCTTTGTCAAGTTAGGGACTGTATTTGATAGTGTGTACATTTGAAAAATAATGTATGCACTATTTTTTTAAAAGCAAAAAAGCCGTGAAGTATTTGACTTAACGACTTCTTTATAATCTGTATTATAGCAATATAAGAGTTTTTTGACAATATTTTTTCATAATTTTTTAAAACTTTTTTCAAATTAGTTTATTAAATAAATTCATGAAATAATTGATAATAAAGATTTTTAGTGAACTTCATTTGAACCCTTAAGTCAAATACTTAATGGTACAAATGAAAGGTGGTAAAAGTATGAATTTCGAAGGAAAAGGACGTAAAAATAAAGGAATAACATTAATAGCACTTGTTATCACTATAATAGTCTTGCTAATCTTAGCAGGAGTAACAATAGCAATGCTATCAGGAGACAACAGTGCACCGCAGAAAGCAACGGAGGCAGCACAAAAAGATGCCATAGCAGGGGCAAAAGATGAAATAGCAATGGAAGTGCAAGAGGCATTATTAAATTATTATAATAATATCTATGTAGAAGGAGATGGAACAAATGAAAAGAGAATTCAAGAGGTAGTAAATGAAGCAGCAAGCACTGCAGTAGGAAAAGTCAAAGAAAGAAATAAGCAATTGTCAGATTCATCAGTAGTAAATGGAAATACGATTGTATTAAGAACAAAGTCATATATAGTAATTGGTACAATTGATAAAATGGAGGAATTACATGGAGTGATACAGTAGTTTCAACGGGAGGCTCAGGAGAAGAAACATCTACAACAAGAACAGTGAAAGTTGATTCATTTGCAAACTTAAATAATCAAGCAAGTTTACCATCAGAAAAAAATACAATAGTAAAAAAGGAAACAGAAGGAGAGGAACAACAAGTAGTAATACCAGCAGGATTCATTCAAGCAGATGATTCAGCAGATACATTAGAAGAAGGAATAGTAATAGAAGATGCAAGTGAAGATTCAACAAAAAAGGGAAACCAATTTGTATGGGTGCCAGTAAATCAAAAGTTAGCATTTAAAGAACAAGAAGAAGAATCAGGAACAATAGAATTAGGAAGATATGATTTTGGAAAGAAAGATGACCCCAAATTAGACGGACCTAAAGAAGAAAATGCAGAAATAGATATGACTTATAATTCATCATATAAAGCAACAGAAGTTGAAGACAAAAATATAGAAGAATTCAAAAAACAAACGAATTTAGCCAAAGGATATTATATAGGAAGATATGAAATGGGACAAGGAGGAGTATGTAAAGCTAACCAAACAGTATATAATAATGTAACAAGAAATCAAGCAAAAGAGGAATCACAAAATTTATATAACGAAGTAAAAAAAGGAACAGAAACAATATATACAAGTGATTTAATAAATAGTTATGCATGGGATACAGCGATAGTGTATATAATGAAGACTACGGGGGAAAATGAATATGCTTATCAAGGCGATGAAGGAGGAAGTTCAGCTATTGCAACAGGAACAAAAGGAGATGAAAAATGTAAAATACATGATATGGCAAAAAATGTTTGTGAATGGACAACAGAATACTCTAGTAGCACCAGCGTTCCGTGTGTTAGTCGAGGAGGCGGCTACAACGACAACCGTGGTTACACGAGCTATCGCGGCAATGGTAGCACTTCCAATGGCTTTCCTCACATTGGTTTTCGCTGCATTTTATATATAGTAGGACTGAATGCTTAAGGCGATAGACATAAAAAGGTAGAGAAGAAGTTTTAAGTATCAAAATTAAAAAAGAGAATAACTGTAAATGTCATATCTTGGTCGAGTTTATGGGAAGCTTCCCATAAGATGATACGATGGTGTATAATATGGTGCGTGGAAAGAAAAAACACCATATTATACACCATCAAATTGATAGATTATAAGCTTATAAATTGAATTTAAAATTAATTAAAAAAATAAAAAGTCGTGAAGGATTTAACTTAATGACTTCTTTATAATTTGTATTATAGCAATATAATCAATTTTTGACAATATGTTTAAAAAATTTTTTGAAAATTTTCTGTAAAATATAATTAATTTAATGATTGTACAAAGTGTGTAAATAATAAGAATTAAAGGTTTCTAATAATCTTTCATTTGAACCCTTAAGTTAAATCCTTAATGGTACAAATGAAAGGTGGTAAAAGTATGAATTTTAAAGGAAAAGGACGTAAAAATAAAGGAATAACATTAATTGCATTAGTTATAACAGTAATAGTTTTATTAATTTTGGCAGGAGTATCATTAGCAGCGATATTTGGACAAGATGGAATATTAAACAAAGCACAAGAAGCAAAAGATGATACAAATGTTGCAAATGAAAAAGAAGCGATAGAATTTTATATGTTAGAGATACAAACTGAAAAAATGAGAGGAGAAGAAAAGCTAGAAAATAAATATTTAGGAGAAAAATTATCTGAGATGTCAGTTACTACTGACTGGAAAAATGTAATAGTTGGAGAAAAGATATATAAGGATGGATGGTATTTACTAGAAAGAAATGCAGAAATTTCAGGATATGGAAAAACAAAATTAAATTGGTTAATAAATTATGATAGTGGAGAATTATTAGAATTAGAAGATGGGAAATATACAGTAGCTAGTGCAAATGCAAGTGGAGCAATAGTTGATGAGACATTAAGGTTAAATATAGATCCAAGTAATATACAAAATGCAAGTGAATGGGGAAAAGGAGTGAGTTTTATTGGTGGACAAAAAAATGATGAAAATAGTGGAGTAAAAGAAACAGAAATAAAATTTGATGGAATTGATGATTATTTAAAAATTGAAAATATTAATGTTGAAAAGAGTAATGGAATAACGTTTGAATTTTATGGAAAAAGTGATGGAAGTGAATATTCACCACTTAATAAAACATATTTTAATGGAAATAACATAGAATTAGCAAGACCTATAACTACATCTTTTAGGATTAAGAGATTTCAAAGAGGTGGAAATAATATAAACTGTTGCTTTGGAAAAGGGAATTCAGGCTCAGATAGAAGTGGTCAAGAAACACCTCATTGGATGAATTTTGAAATGCCAAGAAATGAAAATTTTGAATATTTTACAATAACAATAGATTTTCCCAAAATTGAAAATGATAAAGGTATAATAAGACTATATTATGAAGGAACAGAATTAGACCATACAACTTGTAACAAAGAATATTTGAATGATAGTGACATTTTTAATAGTGAACTACCATTTACAGTGGGTTTGGTTGTTAGTGCTAAGGAAGATCATAGTATAGCGGATTTTAGTAAATTTGACTTATACGCATGCCGTTTATACACAAGAGTGTTAGATGCTAGTGAAATAAGACAAAATTTTATAGCGACAACAGATTATCATAATAGATTATTAAGTAAATAAATTTAGAATAAGCCAGTGTGTTACTTTTTTCAAAAGCATTTTCAAAATACCAGTGTTATTGCAAAAAAAGTCGTGAAGCATTTTACTTAACGACTTTTTTATAATTTGTATTATAGCAATATAATCAATTTTTGACAATATATTTAAAAAAATTTTTTAAAGTTTTCTGTAAAAAATAATTAATTTAATGATTATACAAAATGTGTAAAATAATAAGAATTAAAGGTTGCTAATAATCTTTCATTTGAACCCTTAAGTAAAATGCTTAATGGTACAAATGAAAGGTGGTAAAAATATGAATTTCAAAGGAAAAGGACGTAAAAATAAAGGAATAACATTGATTGCGTTAGTCATAACTATAATTGTACTTTTAATACTAGCGGGAGTAACAATAGCAATGCTATCAGGAGACAACAGTGCACCACAAAAAGCAACGGAGGCAGCACAAAAAGATGCAATAGCAGGAGCAAAAGATGAAATAGCAATGACAGTACAAGAAAAGTTATTAAATTACTATAATAATGAATATGTAAAAGGAAATGTAACGGAAGGAGCAAGTACACGATCAACAGTGGCAAACGCAGCATATGATGCAGTAGAAAATGCCAAAAAAACAAATAGTCAATTGTTATCTTCATCAACAGTAGATAAAAAGAATTACACAATAACATTAAACACAAAATCATACACAGTAAAAGGAACAATAGAAGAAAACGGTGGAATAATATGGAGTGATACAGTAGCCTCAACAGGAGGAACTGGAGAAACACTTACGAACGCAGAGAAGAAAGAAAAAATAAATGATGCAATAGGGCAAACAGTGGATTATGGAAAAGATATTACAAGTTATAGTGGAGGTTGGAGAGTATTCTATGCAAGTGAAAGTGAAATGTTTTTAATTTCAACAAATGTAATATCTTTTAATGGTATTCCAATTACAGATTATACAAATTCAGATGATGTTTTTAACCCAAGAAATGGGAATGGAACAAATTATTCATATAGTGATGTAACATATGGAGCAGATTATAATTCAAAATGGCAAACGAAGTTAGTTGAGGCAAACACGACAAATAACGAAATTAGATCAAAGGCGACAGCATATTTATGCGACCCCAAAAATTGGACAGAGTATATATCAAAGTCAGCACCAAAAGAAACCTATGCAGTAGGAGGACCAACAAAAGAATTGCTAGCATTATCATGGGAAGCTACTGGAAATCAAGCAAAATGGTCTGATAATATTGATGATGATGTAGAAACAAATGGTTATGTATGGGATAAACCAGAAGGATTATATGATGATGGAGAAGGTGGAAACCCAATACAGACCAATATATTAACTGGCTTATATAATACTGGAACAGACTACTGGCTAGCTTCTCCTAGTAGTAATAACACTAATAACGTGTGCGTTGTGAGCTACAACGGGAGTGTGACCAACAACACCTATAACCACAACGTTGGGGTGCGTCCAATAGTGTCCATTCCAATATCTAATGTCCAAATTGAAGAAAATGGAACAGTAAAGATAGAGTAAAAAAAGATGAAGAAAAGTAGAAAATAAAGCCAATCGCAAGCCGGCCTTGTGTCGGCTGGCGATCGAACACTGGAGCTTGTGCATCCAGCAGGAACTGTATTTATAGTGTGTACATTAAAAAGATAATGTACGCACTTATTTTTTTAATAAAACTCTTGATAAATACAATCAAATGTAATATAATTGCAATACAATTGAAATAAAAACGTAACAGAATGAAAAATGAAGGAGAAGAAGTTATATGTTTAGGTTTGATTTTGGGCAAGATATAGGGATAGACCTAGGAACAGCAACAGTAATTGCATATGTAAAAGGAAAAGGAATAGTATTAAGAGAACCATCAGTAGTCGCAGTAGATAGTAATACAGGAGAAGTGCTTGCTGTTGGGCAAGAGGCAAGAAGAATGCTTGGAAGAACTCCTGGGAATATTGTAGCCACAAGACCATTAAGAGAAGGTGTAATATCAAATTATACAGTAACAGAAAAAATGCTAAAGCACTTTATAAACAAAGTATGTGGAAAATTTTTATTTGCACCTAGAATAATGATATGCATACCTTCACAAGTAACAGAAGTAGAAAAAAAAGCAGTAATAGATGCAGCAACCCAAGCGGGGGCAAGAAAAGTATATTTAATAGAAGAACCATTAGCAGCAGCAATTGGTGCAGGATTAGATATTACAAAACCATGTGGAAACATGGTAGTAGATATTGGTGGTGGAACAACAGACATAGCAGTAATATCACTTGGAGGAACAGTTGTAAGCACATCTTTAAAAGTTGCAGGAGACAAATTTGATGAATATATAGTAAAATATGTAAAGAAAAAATATAACATGATGATAGGAGAAAGAACAGCCGAAGACTTAAAAGTAAATGTAGGATGTGTATATCCAAAAATTCAAGATACAGAAATGGACATAAGAGGAAGAGACTTAATAACAGGATTGCCAAAAACCATAACAGTACATTCTAGTGAAATGTTAGAAGCATTGTTAGAACCAGCAATGATGATAGTAGATGCAGTACATAGTGTACTTGAAAAAACACCGCCAGAGCTAGCAGCAGACATAAGCGATAGAGGAATATACATGACAGGAGGAGGTTGCTTAGTGGATGGATTAGATAAATTATTACAAGAAAAAACAGGAATAAATGTAATGATAGCACAAGATTCTGTATCATGTGTAGCTTTAGGAACTGGAAAGGCATTAGATAATTTAGATGTACTTGAAGGAAAATATAAAAGGTAATAATAGAAGAAAGAGAGAAAAAAAGTGAAAACAGTAGCATTCATAACACTTGGTTGTAAAGTAAACCAATATGAAACAAATGCGATGTGTGAGGAGTTTATAAAACATAATTATAATATAGTAGATAAAGAAGAAATTGCAGATATATATATTGTAAACACATGTACAGTTACTAATATGTCAGATAGAAAATCTAGGCAGATGTTAAGGAGAGTAAAAGAAATAAATAAAAATTCTATATTAGTGGCATGTGGTTGCTATGCACAAGTTGCAAAAGAAGAATTAGAACAAATGAAAGAAATAGACTTAGTTTTAGGAAATAACGAAAAAAAAGAAATTGTAAAATATGTAGAAGATTATATTAAAGAAAAATTAAAGCCACAAAAATTAGAAGATGTTATGAAGACAAAAGAATTTGTGGATTTTGGTGATATAACATTTACAGAAAAAACCAGAGCAGTTATAAAAATACAAGATGGATGTGACAGATTTTGTACATATTGCATAATTCCATATGCAAGAGGAAAAGTAAGAAGCAGAAAGCCAGAAAGTATAATATCTGAAATACAAAAAATCGCACAAGAAGGAATAAAAGAAGTTGTAATAACTGGAATACATATAGCGTCATATGGAAAAGATTTTGCTAAAGACTATAAATTAATTGATTTATTGGAAGAAATAAATAAAATAGAAGGAATAGAAAGAATAAGACTTGGATCAATAGAACCAACACTTATAACAAAAGAATTCATAAATAGAATAACAAAACTAAATAAAATTTGTCATCATTTTCATTTATCACTACAAAGTGGTTCAAATAGTACATTAAAAAGAATGAACAGAATTTAT
This sequence comes from uncultured Clostridia bacterium, assembly GCA_947630545.1. Classification (GTDB taxonomy): domain Bacteria; phylum Bacillota; class Clostridia; order TANB77; family CAG-508; genus CAG-269. The sequence continues at coordinate 5,100 of CANRHX010000032.1, read as the reverse complement.
ACAACAGAACAATTTAAAAAAATAGTTGAATTACTAAGGAATACATATAAAGATGTTATAATTACAACAGATATAATAGTTGGTTTTCCAGAGGAAAGTGATAAAGAATTTGAAGAAACTTATGAGTTTTTAAAGCAAATTAAATTTTATAAAATGCACATATTTAAATATTCTCCAAGAAAAGGTACTCCAGCAGCCAAAAATAAACATCAAATTGATGGTAAAATAAAAGAAGAAAGAAGTAAAAAGCTAATAGAATTATCTAACAAAAATGAAACCGAATATAATCAAAGCTATATAGGTAAAACAGTAGAAGTTCTATTTGAAGAGGAAAAAACAGGTTTATATAAAGGTCATACTCAAAATTATATATTAGTATATTGTAAATCAAAAGAAAATTTGCAAAATAAAATTATAAAAGTAATTTGTGAAAAAATAGAAAATAATAGTATATATGCAAAGTATAATAAAAATGTAACATAAATGTAATATAAACTTAATATAAAAACTATTGATAATTCTTAATTTATGTAGTATAAATAATGTAAATTTATGTATTAGAGTACAAAGGAGGAAATAAATATGGCAGATATAAATCAAGTAGATGGAGTTTTTGGAGGAGTAGAAATTGGATTAGATGATCAACAAGGAGTAGAAACAAATTTCGGTGGAACTCAAAACAATGAACAACAAAATTACAATCAACAAGCTGGAACTAATTTACCTGTAAAAAAAGGATTCTGGTCAAGTTTTAAAGCATTTTGCTTTAAAGAAATAAAAGTTGAACTTACTCCATATCAACAAAAAGTTGAAGATGAAATCAACGAATTTTTACATCAAGAAATTACTTGGGAAAAAGTTCATGACTTCTTATTCCAAGAAGTTACATTTGGAAAAAAGAGAAGTGTATAAGTTTTATGATTTTAATGTGAAAGGTATAGCATTATTTTTACAAATATGCTATACTCTTTTTAGTTTTTAGAAAGGAATAAAAATATGGCAAAAGCAAAGACAATTTTTGTATGTAGTGAATGTGGAAATGAATCATCTAAATGGCTTGGAAAATGTCCAGCATGTAATAGTTGGAATAGTTTTTACGAACAAAAAATAGTAGAAACAAAAAATAGCTCTGTAAAAAAAGATAAATCAAGTAATATTCCACAAAAACTAAATACCTACACAGCAAAAGATACACTTAGAATTCCTACAGGATTTAATGAATTAGATAGAGTTCTAGGAGGAGGACTTGTAAAAGGTTCATTAACTTTACTAGGTGGAGAACCCGGAATTGGAAAATCAACTTTAATTTTACAACTTTGCGATAAAGTAAAAGGTGAAGGAAAAGTGCTATATGTTTCTGGTGAGGAATCAGCAGAACAAATAAAATTAAGGGCAGATAGACTGGGTATAAATAATGAAGATATATTATTTTTAGGAGAAACAGACATAGATATTGTAAACCAATCAATTATAGATATATCACCTAAATTAGTAATAATAGATTCAATTCAAACAATGTATTCTGAAGAAATAACAGCAGCTCCTGGAAGCGTTAGTCAGGTAAGAGAAATAACTGCACAAGTAATGAAAATTTGTAAGCAAAATGGAATAACTACAATAATAATTGGACATGTTACAAAAGATGGAAATATAGCAGGTCCAAGAGTATTAGAACATATGGTAGATACAGTTTTATATATAGAAGGAGAAAGATATTTTTCTTATAGAGTTTTAAGAGGAGTAAAGAATAGATTTGGTTCTACTAATGAAATTGGTATGTTTGAAATGAAAGAAGAAGGAATGTGTGAAATTTCAAATCCATCAGATATACTTATTTCTGAAAATGATGAAAATCCATCGGGTTCATGCATAATTTGTTGCATGGAAGGTACTAGACCAATGCTTATAGAAATACAAAGTTTAACGGCTCAAAGTATATTTGGATATCCCAAAAGAACAGCTAATGGTGTGGACTATAATAGATTAGCTTTACTTATTGCAGTTATGGAAAAAAAAGCAGGTTTAAATTTAGGAAATCAAGATGTATATTTAAATGTTGCAGGAGGATTGAAAATTAATGAACCATCAATTGATTTAGGAATGGTAATATGTGTAGGTTCTAGCTTTAAAAATATTCCTATCCCAAAAGATATGGTTATAATGGGAGAAGTAGGATTAACAGGAGAAGTTAGAAGAATTAATAGCATAGAAAAAAGGCTTAGAGAAGCAGAAAAGTTAGGATTTAAAACTTGCATAATTCCAGAAAGTAACAAAAAAGTATTGAAAGATAAATTTAAATTAGATATAATAGGAGTCAAGGATATAAATGAAGCTATGAAAGTAGCTGGACTAAAATAGAAAAGAAGGTCAGAAGATTGAGAAGAAACACAGAAAATACTATATCAAAAATACTTAAGTTAATAGCACCCGGAACACCAATAAGAGACGGTTTAGAAAATATATTAAGAGCCAAAACAGGAGGATTATTATTAATTACAGATAATAATGATGTAATAAAGCAAATAGTTGATGGTGGATTTACAATAAATGAAGACTATACATCTGCAAAGCTATACGAACTTGCAAAAATGGATGGGGCAATAGTTTTAAGTGGTGATTTTAAAAAAATACTTTTTGCAAATGCACAACTTATTCCATCATATGAAATTCCAACATTAGAAACAGGAACAAGACATAGAACAGCAGAAAGAACCGCAAAACAAACTGGCGAATTAGTAATAAGCATATCTCAAAGAAGAAATATAATAACACTGTTTAAAGGAAATGATAGATATATATTAGAAAATACCGATACTGTATTAAATAAAGCAAATCAAGCAATTCGAACTTTAGAAAGATATAAAAAAGTATTTGATAATAAATTAAATATCTTGAATGAATACGAATTTAATGATATAGTAACATTACAAAATGTAATTACAGTAATTCAAAGAGCAGAAATGGTAATGAGAATTGCAGACGAAATTCAATCAAATATATCAGAACTTGGAAGTGATGGAAGATTAGTTAGAATGCAATTAGAGGAATTATTGGGAGACCTAGAAAACGAAGAACTGTTAATAATAAAAGACTATATGGCAAAGAAAAGAAGAAATATTACAGCAGAAAATATTTTAGAAAATTTATCAAATTTGGAATATGAGGACTTGAATAATGAGAATTCTATTGCTAAAATGTTAGGGTATGAAAATTTTGATAACTATGATGAAATAGGTGTATATACAAAAGGATATAGAATTTTGAACAAAATACCTAGAATGCCAAGCCATATAGTGGAAAATTTAGTTTCTTCATTTAAATCATTCCAACATATTTTAGCAGCAGATATTGAAAATTTAGATGATGTTGAAGGAATAGGGGAAGTCAGAGCCCGTACAATAAAACAGGCATTAAGAAGAATGCAAGAACAATTTGTTTTTGATAATATTATTTTTTAAAAAGAAAGGGAGAATAACAAATGAGTAAAATGAGTAAAATATTATGGATTATAGCCTTAATAGTTGTAGTAGTATTAATAGGAGTAGTAGGATATGGATATTTTCAAAAATTAACATATAATCCTCAAAAGCCAGTAGCAACTTTAGAAGTAGAAAATTTTGGTACAGTAAAAATTGAATTATATCCAGATCAAGCACCAGAAACTGTTTCAAATTTTATTTCTTTAGCTAATCGCGGATTTTACGATGGATTAACTTTTCATAGAATAGTAAAAGATTTTATGATTCAAGGTGGAGATCCAAATGGAGATGGAACAGGTAGTGCTAAATTAAGTAACTTAAAAGATTTGGCAGAAAACCAAGAAGATAAAGAATATACAATAAAAGGTGAATTTATTGCTAATGGTGTTAATAATAAAATAAAGATGGAAGAGGGAGTTCTTGCAATGGCAAGATCAGACTATTCTCAATATTCATCATCATTAGATGAAGATTCATACAATTCAGGAAGTTGTCAATTTTTTATTGTAACAAAAGATTATGATTCTTTAACAGGACTTTATACAGGTTTTGGAAAAGTAATAGAAGGAATGGATATAGTTCATAAAATAGAAAAAGTTGAAGTAAAAGCAGCAGAAGGTTCAGAAAATACTGAATCAGCAGAAGTTAGTACACCAGTAAATCCTCCAAAAATTAAAACAATTAGAGTGGAAACATTTGGAGAAGACTATGGTTTACCAGAGACATTAGAACCATTTGATTATAGTTCATGGTTATATCAACAGTATGGAATAGATCCCAATATGACAACTATTGAATAATTAAAAGGTTAATAATTCCATAATTGTTTAGGAAAGAGCCCAAAACATGAAGATATTGAACGAAATATTATATAAATTTTAAAAAAATAGTTGACAAATGGGGGAAGAATAGGGTAAAATAAAAAATGTGCTTAAGCTGAATACATTATGGTGGATGTAGCGTAGTTGGTTAACGCGCCAGTTTGTGGCACTGGAGACCGTGGGTTCGAGTCCCATCTTCCACCCCATTTAATTTTATATTGGACTGTAGCCAAGCGGTAAGGCACCAGACTTTGACTCTGGCATGCGCTAGTTCGAATCTAGCCAGTCCAGCCAAATTAAAAAGTCTTGTAAATGTTGAAATATCAATATTTACAAGGCTTTTTTGTATAATATTGTAAATAAATATTGCCAAACAATATTAAATAAAGTATAATATGAACATCCTTTTCTGCAAAGGAAATCTTTTGGCTCTTGACCAAGCCAATAAAGACAATAAACCGAATGTCAAAAAACAAGATGAGGCTTAGCTATCCGATAAAGATGATGTAGCATTACCGCTTAGCTACATTGTCTTTTTTTTATAAAAATGAAAAAATTAGATGTTACCGCACATCTAATTTTTCCTACTATCTAATGAACATTCTGTTACTTAATTAAGTGAAATATAGTATACTACATTTTTTAGTATATGTCAAACGATTTTTAATATTCTTGAAAAATTCAATTTATAGTATAAGTATTAAAATTTAATTGAATTTTTATATGTATGTCAATAACTTTTGAAAATGTCCCAAAAATTTCTAAACATTAACGGAAAAATATTTCCGCTAAATTATATA
>CANRHX010000031.1 GCA_947630545.1 uncultured Clostridia bacterium | reverse complement strand
AGGAAAGCCTACAAATTCAGAATTTATAGCGATGATTGCAGATAAATTAAGATTAGAATTAAAAACAGCATAAAAAAAGCATACAAAAGTATGCTTTTTTTAAACTTTAATTATTTGTTTGCATCTCCTTTATATAAGAATGGATATACAACAGCAGCTACTAATCCAATTACTAGTAACCAAAATCCTATTCCAAAAGAGAAAAATGCTCCATAACCTGATCCTGAAACTTGAGAAACAGAAATTATTAATAAAAGAGCAGAAATTGCTACAGGAATTAATGTTAATTTTGGGTTTTTTAATTTTCCAAAAAATGCAACTTTATCTTCTAATTTATCAGCAAATATCATTATTAATGCTACAATTGCTAAAATTAGAACGACAATTCCATCTGATCCTTGGATATAAGAAACACTTTGAGAAAGTCCAAAAACAGAAACTGTATATAAAGGTAATAATGTACCTACACCTATTAAAGCATTTCCCAAAATTCCTAAAATTTTTGTACTTTTTAATTTTTCCATAAAATTCTCCATAATTCGTCCTCCTTTTTAGATAGTATATATGATAAAATAATTAAAGTCAAGAAAAAATGAAACATTTTGCAAATAATTGCAAGTAAAATAAAACAAAAAATATTTATAATTATTACAAAATTACCAATAAGTATTGACAAACTGAACAGTATTAAGTTATAATTACATAGTAATGCAGAAATAAATACATAAACCTTATGAAGAAATCCCAAGTATACAGGAAAGGTATATCTGGAAGGAGGGGAATTAAATGTCAGAAATAAAAGTTAAAGATGGAAATATAGAAGATGCTCTAAAAAGATTTAAAAGACAATGCGCAAGAAATGAAGTTTTACAAGAAGTAAGAAAAAGAGAGCATTACGAAAAACCTAGTGTAAGAAGAAAAAAGAAATCAGAGGCTGCAAGAAAAAGAAAATTTTAATTATTAATAGAGAAGTTTGAGTGTCATATATCTCAAACTTTTTTTTATTTTGATATTGAATAAACTCAAGTAAATGTAATATACTAATGAAGTAAGAAAAGGAGGTCGCAAAATGAGTTATAAAAAAACAGAAATAAAAAAAGGAATTACATTACATGAAATAAAAACAGACAAATTTAAGACAAATTTATTAGCAGTATTTTTAACCACTGAATTAAATCGACAATCAGTAACGAAAAATGCGTTAATCTCATCAATATTAAGAAGAGGTTCAAAAACACTAACAAGTCAAGAAGAAATTAGTAAAAAATTAGAAGAAATGTATGGAGCAGAATTTGATTGTGGATTAGATAAAACAGGAGACAATCAAGTTTTAAAATTCTATATAGAAACAATAAATGATGAATTTATACCTAAAAATAGTTCAAATATACTTCAAGAATCAATTCAAAATCTTTTAGATATTGTCTTTAACCCATATACAGAAAATGGAGGATTCAAAGAAGAATATCTAATGCAAGAAAAAAACAATATAAAGCAAATAATTGAAGGGAAAATTGATAATAAAGCAAGATATGCATTAGATAGATGTATAGAAGAAATGTACAAAAATCAAAACTTTGGACTATATAAATATGGATATGTAGAAGATTTAGAAGCTATTGGTGCAAAAGATTTATATGATTATTATAAACAATTAATAGCTAATTGCAAAATTGATATATTTGTTTCTGGAATTATAGACGATAAATTAGAAGAGATAATACAAAACAATGACAATATAAAAGCATTAAACGAAAGAGATGCTAAATATAAAATGATGGAATTAGCAAAAAAAGAAGCAGTTAAAGAGAATGAAGTAGTAGAAAACATGGATGTAACCCAAGGAAAATTAATTTTAGGTTTAGATATTGATTTAAAAGATGAAGATTTAAAATATGATGCATTATTGTACAATAGTATTTTAGGAGGATCAGCCAATTCAAAGTTATTTCAAAATGTCAGAGAAAAAGCAAATTTAGCATATGTTGCAAGCTCAAGTTATTTAAGATATAAAAACAATATCTTTATCAAATGTGGAATAGAAATTGATAATTATGAAAAAGCATTAGATATAATAAAAAAACAGCTTACTGATATGAAAAATGGCGAATTTTCCGAAGAAGAAATAGCAAATTGCAAAAAGGGAATACTAGCAAGTATAAAAACAATTGATGATGAACAAGATACTCAAATTAGTTTTTATTTTGGACAAGAATTATCAAATAAACCTATTACATTAGAAGAATATAGTAGTAGAGTTGAAAAAGTAAAAAAAGAAGACATTGTAAATATTGCAAATAAAGTTAGTGTTAACACTATTTATTTTTTAAGAAATTAGATAAGGAAAGGAGTAACACAAAAATGCAAGTTATAGAAAATTTAAAGGTAAAAGAAAAATTATATATTGAAAAACTTGAAAATGGATTAACAGTTATGATAATTCCAAAACATGGAATATTAAAAAAATATATTATTTGGGGAACAAATTATGGTTCAAATGATAGTACATTTGTTGTGCCTGGTGAAACACAAGAAACAACAGTTCCTGAAGGCGTAGCACATTTTCTAGAGCACAAAATGTTTGAGCAAGAAAGTGGAGTAAACAGTTTAGATACATTAACAGCCTTGGGAGTAGAAGCAAATGCATATACTACTAATGATCATACAGCATACTTATATGAATGTACAGATAATTTTTATGAAGCTTTAGATGAATTTATGGACTATGTGCAACATCCATATTTTACAGACGAAAATGTAGAAAAAGAAAAAGGAATAATTGGTCAAGAGATAATGATGTATGATGATTATCCAGAGTGGAGAGTTTACCTAAATACAATGCAGGCAATGTATCACAATAATCCAATAAAAATTGATACAACAGGAACAATAGAAACTATTAGTCATATCGACAAAGACATTTTATATAAATGCTATAACACATTTTATAATCCATCAAATATGGCAATGGTAATATGTGGAGATTTTGAACCTGAAGAAATTTTAAAAGAAGTAAAGGAAAGACTTATTCCAAATACTTCAAATGGAGAAATAAAGAGAATTTATCCAGATGAGCCAGACACAATTGTAAAAGAAAAGATTGAGCAAAAAATGGAAGTTAGCCAAAGCCTATATTCAATTGGAATAAAAGATAGAATAGTTGAACAAAGTGCAAAGGTAAAAAGACATTTAGCAATCGAAATATTGCTAAATATATTAATTGGTAAAAGTTCAAAATTATACAAAAAACTTTATAGTGATGGAGTAATTTATTCTACACCAAGTATAGATTATGAGTTTTCTGATAAATATGCACATGTAATGATATCAGGGCAATCAAATGAACCAGATGTAGTTTTCGAAAGTTTTAAAGCAGAAACTAAAAAGCTAATAGAAGAAGGAATAGATGAAAACGATTTTGATAGAATTAAAAAGAAAATTTACGGATTGTATGTAAAAGAATATAATGATGTTGCAGATATTTCTCGAATGTTTTTATCAGATTATTTTAAAGGAATAAATAGTTTTGATTATTTAGAAGAAATTGATTCAGTAAATATTGACTATGCAAATCAAGTTGCAAAAGAGTTATTTGATGATAAAAAAATGGTGCTTTCTGTTGTAACAAAGTAAAAGGAGTTTGTATTTGTCAAATGCCGTCGAAAACCCTAGAAATAGCACGTACGAAAGATTTGAAAAAAAGACAAATTTCATTGACTTTAATGTAAAATCATGGTAATTTATATTTATAAAACAAAAATATAATAAAAAAAGGAGAGATGTAAATGTTAAATGATGAAATTTGTAAATTAAGAGATAAATTAAATCAAAGTATTGTAGATGGACAAGATTATAGTTATATATACCAATTAAGTATTGAACTAGATGAACTTATTGCACAATTTTACAAAGAATCTACTCCTGAAGAGATAAATAAAAGTTAAAATTTAAATATAGCATGCCTTAGAAATCTAAGTCATGCTTTTTATTTTGTGTAGGAGAATTATTCCACCATAAAATTAAATATTCACTTTTTATGAAAACCAAACATAATATATAACATCAAAAGTGAAAGGTGGAATTCAAAATGTTAAAATACATAATAAAAGGAGGCAAGAAATTAGAAGGAACAGTTAAAATATCCGGTTCAAAAAATGCTTCACTTCCAATAATTGCTGCAACAATATTAAACACAGGAAAAACAACATTATACAATGTACCAAATATACATGATACACAAATTATGTTTCAAATATTAGAAATATTGGGTGGAAAGGTAGAAAAAAAGAACAATAAAGTAATAATAGATACATCAAAAATAAATAAATATGAAATACCAGAAAACTTAATGAGAGAAATGAGATCTTCTGTAATTTTAGCTGGTAGCCTTATAGGAAAGTATAAAAATGCAACATTTTCATATCCAGGAGGATGTGACATTGGAACAAGACCAATTGATTTACATTTAAAAGGATTCGAAAAATTAGGTGTTAAAATAACAAAAAACTATGGAAACATCACATGCACTTGTGACAAAATAGTAGGGCAAAAAATAGAATTAGACTTTCCAAGTGTCGGAACCACTGAAAACATAATACTTGCAAGTGTGTTCGCTGAAGGAATTACTGAAATAAATAATGCAGCAAGGGAGCCAGAAATAATAGATTTACAAAACTTTTTAAATAGAATGGGAGCCAAAGTAGAAGGCGCTGGATCTAATCAAATTACAATACAGGGAGTAAAACAATTAAAAGATGTAAGTTATAACATAATGCCAGACAGGATAGAAGCAGGAACATTTTTATGTGGTACAGCAATAACAGGTGGAAATACTAGGTTAGAAGGTATAAATCCAAAACATTTAACTCCAGCAATAGCAAAATTAGAAGAAGCAGGATGTAAAATAGAAACAGGAAAAAGTTATATAGAAATAAATGCACCTAAAAAAATAAAATCATTAGAGCTAAAAACAATGCCATATCCAGGCTTTCCCACAGACTTACAATCAGTATTTATTGCATTACTTACAATAGCAAAAGGTACATCACTTGTAATAGAAAACATATTTGAGAGCAGATACAAATTTGTCCCAGAATTAATACGAATGGGAGCTAAAATAACAGTAGAAGGAAGAACTGCAATTATAAAAGGAACAAGAAAGCTATATGGTACAAATGTAAAAGCAACAGATTTAAGAGGAGGAGCTGCAATGATTATTGCAGGTTTATCTGCAAAAGGAAAAACCGAAGTAGAAAATATTGAATATATTTTAAGAGGATATGAAAACTTTGATAAAAAATTAAGAGATTTAGGGGCAGATATAAGACTTATAAAAATTTAACAATAAATAAAAATTGCCATAAAAAACCATAATAAATATAGCGTGCCTAAAATTTTCTAACAAAAGCAATTTATAGAAAATTTTAGGAGCGCTTTTTAACAATATTAAATACATAAAAAAACCAATAAAAATTATAAAAACTATAGAAAAAATATATACATATGTGATACAATAACAAAGTAAAAATAAAGAGGTGAGAATTAATGCCAGTTGTACATAAAAAAGAAGATGATGATATTGAAATGGTCATAAACATGACCAATAGAAATGGAAGAAAAGTAGAAAACAGGAATAGAAAAATAGTTGAAAATAAAAAAAGAAAAAAACAAATAAAACAAAAGAGAACAAAAAAAATATTAAAATGGACAAGCATAATTATTTTAGTTATAGCAGCAATGGCATTCACTCTAACATCACCGCTTTTCAATATAAACGAAATACAAGTAGAAAACAACAAAATATTAAGTAAAGAAAAAATTATTAGTCTATCAGGTTTAAGCAATGATCAAAACATCTTTAGATTTTTAAAATCTGATGTAGAGCAAAGAATAAAGGAAGATCCTTATGTACAGAATGTTAAAATAAGTAGAAATTTACCAAATACTGTAAAGATAGAAGTAGAAGAAAGAAATAGAGATTTTAGTTTAAAATTCTTAAATGAATATGCATACATAAATAATCAAGGGTATATTTTAGAAATTTCAGAAGATAGTTTAGAACTTCCAATAATACAAGGAGCAGAAACAGTTGAAGAAAATATAGTTCCAGGTAATAGACTAGATAAAAAAGATTTAAAAAAATTAGAGGTAGCAATACAAATAATGACAATAGCAAAAGAAAATGATATGTATAATAAAATTAAAGCTATTGACATTTCAGACAAAAATGAATATATTTTATATTTGAAAGAAAAAAAGACTGCATATTTAGGTAACAGTAGTAATTTAAATACTAAAATATTGTATGTGAAAAAAATAATGGAACTAGAATCAAAAAACGAAGGAACTATTTTTGTAAATGGAGATTTTACAAATAAATTTAAACCATATTTTAGAGAAAAAGTATAACAGGAAGGAATGATTTTATGAATAAACTCAAAGTAAGTATAGTTTTGGGAATCATGTGTTTTGTTTTAACATATGGTATATTTTTACAAATAAAAACAGTAGAAAACTCAAATATGGAGGTTAGCCAGAATTACGAAGAAAATAATTTAAGAGCAGAAGTATTAAAATTCAAAGAAAAATATGATAACAAGGCTAAAGATTTAGAAAAATTAGAAAAAGATTTGGAAGAAGAAAGAAAAGAAGCAACACAAGATAATACAGAATTAGAAAACGAAGAAATTCAAATAAAAAAAGCAAACAAAATTATAGGATTATCAGAAGTAACAGGACCTGGTGTAATAGTTACACTACAAGATAGTGAAATGAATCCTTCAAATGCATTAAATATAAGTGATTTACTAGTACATGATTTAGATGTATTAAATGTTATAAATGAATTAAAAAATGCAGGAGCAGAAGCAATATCTATAAATGGCCAAAGACTAGTATCAACCACTGCAATTTCTTGCGAAGGAAATGTAATAAATATAAACAAAGTAAAAGTTGGAGCACCATTTGAAATAAAAGCAATTGGACTTCCAGAAAGTCTTTCAGCATTAGAAAGACCAGGAGGATATTTACCATTTTTAGAAAAATATTCAATAAAAACTAGTTTAGAAAAATCGAACCAATTAACAATTCCAAAATATTCAGGCAAATTAGAATTTTCATATGGTAAAAGTAAATAGTAGCAAAATCATATTTATAAAGTGAGGATTGATATTATGAAGAAGGGCAAAAAGACAATGATTGTAACTATAGGAATTGCATGCCTTATACTAGCTTGCACAATGTTTATGCAATTTAAAATAGTTAATCAAACAGATATAACCTCTATTGAAACAATGAGAGAAGAAGAATTAAGACAAGAACTTGCAAATTGGAAACAAAAATATGAAGAAGTAGATCAACAATATGAAGAGGTTGAAGAAAAAATAGAAGAATATAAAAATAAAAAACAATCAGATAGCGAAACTGCAGCTCTTGTAAAAGAAGAATTAGAACAATCAAATTTATTACTTGGCAAAACAGATGTAGAAGGAGAAGGAATAGAAATAACTATAAACGAAGCACCAGACAATGACTTTTCAATCATAAAAGCAAGTGATTTATTAAGTATAGTAAATAGCTTAAGATATGCAGGAGCAGAAGCTATATCTATAAACGAAGAAAGAATACTTACAATGACTGATATAGTTGATATAAATGATACTTTTATAAAAGTAAATGGACAAAGAATTTTAGCACCATATGTAATAAAAGCAATTGGAAATAAATCATATTTAGAAAGCTCATTAGTTGGAAATGGAGGCTATGCAGACCAATTAAGGAACATTGGACATGATGTAAAAATAACTCAAATGGATAAAGTCTTAGTAAAAAAATATAATGGAGAAATTACTTACAAATATATAAGTGATTAGGTTGGAGGTTAGTTATGATTTTTATAGCAATTATTTTAGGGTGTATTTTAGGAGCAATACTTGGTATAAATGCGCCAATGATTTCTTATACATATTCAAGTTATTTAGCAATTGCAGTTGTTGCAGCATTAGATACAGTTTTTGGAGGAATTGCTTCTGTTGTTAACAAAAAATTTGATATAAAAATATTCATATCAGGTTTCTTTGGAAATGCCATTCTTGCCATTTTACTAACTATGCTAGGTGAAAAATTAAACGTTGATATTTACTTAGCTGCCATTGTAGTTTTTGTTGGTAGAATGTTTGTAAACCTAGGAATTATAAGAAGATATTATGTTGAAAAATGGACTAGCAAATTTTCTAAGAAAAAAGAGAAGTCAAAATAGTAAAAAAAGAATTTAGAGGATTTTCGCAGTCTGATTTTAGACTGCGTTTTACATTGTTACAAAATTATTACAAAAATATTACAAAAAAATAACAAATTCTATTGACAAATTTTTTAAAATATAATATAAATATCACTAGAAAATTTATTACTTGGAAAATGGAGGAATTAACTTGGCTATAGGAGATATCATAGTAGGTATTGATATAGGAACTACCAAGGTTTGCACGGTTGTAGGGGAAGTGAACAACTTTGGACAAATAGAGACTATAAGCAGTACATCATATAAATGTAGTGGACTAAAAAAAGGAAAAATTATTAACGAAGATGAAATTAGTTTAAGTATATCAAAAACTATTAAAGATGCCGAAGATGAAACAAATTTAAAAATAAATTCAGCATATGTAACTATTCCAGGTAAATATGTAACAATAGTACAAAATAGCATAGTTAGAGAAGTAAAAGACAAGTATTCCGGAATATCAATAAAAGATGTGCAAGGGGCAATAGCTCAAATTAAAGATATAGAAGTTCCAGAAGGAGAAGTATTAGTTGATATAGTAATAGATAAAATAACTTTAGAAAATGGAACCGTAGTGTCAGACCCAGTAGGATCATTAAGCTCTAGCTTTACTATTAGTGCACAAATAATTCTAGCAGAAAAAGATTATGTAAGAAAATTAAGCTCTATATTCAAAAAAGCAGGACTAGAAATAGATGGTATAGTACCTACAACATTAGCTGAAAGAAATCTTATATTAGATAAAAATGAGTTACATGACAATATTATGTTATTAGACATTGGTGCTGGAAATATTGATATTGGTGTGTTTGAAGGCGAAACATTTATATACACAAATTCAATACCAGTAGGAGGAGACAATATTACAAACGATATTGCATTAGTTCTAAATATTACAGAAGAAGAAGCGGACAAGCTAAAAAGGCAATATGGTTTAGCACTAAAATCTTTTATAGATAATGACAATGATATTATATTAAATACATGTAAAGATACATCAAAAAATAAGATTATAAAAAGTTCAGAATTAATCGAAATAATTGAAGCACGTATAGAAGAAATGTTTTCAATTATTAATAGAGATATAACAGCACAAGGAATAAAGCAAAAAATAAATAATGTAATACTTACGGGGCAAGGTATAGTAAATATAAGCAAAAGTGATGTAGCAGGAAAAATCAATTTAAACATTCCTGTAAAAATTTCAACAGGCAGAGCAATAAGTACTGTAAAACCAAGTTTTAGAACAAGTTATGCATTAGTTAGATATGTTGCAGCAAAACCATTTGCAAGAAATGTATCTAGTAGTATAGACACACAAACTAATGAAAGTTTTTTCAAAACAGTTATAGATAGGGTAAAAGAATTTTTCTATAGCTAAAATTACATAGTTATTAAATTTAAAAATAAATAAAAAATTAAGGGAGGAATAACCAAATGATGGAATACGATGATAATAACTTAACAATGATGGATGGAACAGCTACAATAAAAGTAATAGGAGTAGGTGGAGCAGGAAATAATGCTGTAAACAGAATGATAGACTCAGGAATAAAAGGAGTAGATTTCATAGCTGTAAATACAGATAGACAAGCATTACAAACATCAAAAGCAAACACAAAAATTCAAATAGGAGAAAAAGTAACTAGAGGATTAGGAGCAGGAGCAAACCCAGATATAGGAGCACAATCTGCTGAAGAAAATAAAAGCGAAATAGCAGAAGTATTAAGAGGAGCTGATATGGTATTTGTTACAGCCGGAATGGGTGGAGGAACAGGTACAGGAGCTGCACCAATAGTTGCAGCAACAGCAAAAGAAATGGGAATATTAACAATAGGTGTTGTTACAAAACCATTTACATTTGAAGGAAAGAAAAGACTTTCACAAGCAGAACGTGGAATTGAAAGTTTAAAAGGAAAAGTAGATACACTAGTAGTAATACCAAACGATAAATTACTACAAATCATCGATAGAAAAACTTCTATAATAGAAGCTTTCAGAATGGCAGATGATGTATTAAGACAAGGTGTACAAGGTATTTCAGACTTAATTGCAGTACCAGGTCTTGTAAACTTAGACTTTGCTGATGTTAAAACAATAATGCTAAATACAGGAATGGCACATATGGGTGTTGGTAGAGCATCTGGTGAAAATAGAGCAGAAGATGCTGCAAAAGAAGCAATTGAAAGCCCATTACTAGAAACATCAATTGAAGGAGCAAGAGGAGTAATTATAAACATAACAGGTGGAGAAAACTTAGGATTACATGAAGTAAATACTGCTGCAGAATTAGTACAAAGAAGTGTAGACCCAGAAGCAAATATTATATTTGGTACAGTTACAGATCCAACTATGGAAGATGAAATTCAAATTACTGTTATTGCAACAGGATTTGAAAAAAATGAAACAATCTCAAGTATTGGAGTAGATAATATAGTATCAAAAACATGGGAAAAGAAAATCAATTCAATTCCATCAAATTCAGAAATAGGAAGCTCACAAAATGATTTGGATATTCCAGCATTTTTAAGAAAAAACAAAAATAAAAATATGTAAAAATTATATTTAATAAATTAAAGAAATAATCGAAAAAGTTCGATTATTTCTTTTTTTCTACAATAAGAAAAGACAGAATTTTCAAAACATAAGTAGTACAATATAAAAAGTTAATATAAAAAAATTAAAAACACAGGTGATAAAATGACCATTTATATTGATGTTGTTTTGATAGAAAATCTTATAATGAACTACATAATCCTACTTGCAACAGGAATAATAATAAAAACAAAAATAAAACATTTAAGGCTAATATTAGGAAGCCTAATTGGAGCCATTTACACAATTATTACCTATATTATTACTATAAAAATATATTCAAATTTCTTCCTAAAGATATTACTATCAATAATTATAATATATGTTGCATTTAATCCACAAAATATTAAAAATATGTGGAAACAGTTAATTGTATTTTATTTAACATCATTTGTATTTGGAGGCGCAGCCTTTGCATTAATTTATGTTGTAAAACCTCAAGATATTCTTATGCGAAACGGTCTATTTTTAGGAACTTATCCACTTAAAACTGTAATACTATCGGCTATTATCGCATTTATCATAATTATTGTAACATTCAAAATTGTAAAAAGTAAAATATCAAAAAAAGATATGTATAAAGATGTGAGAATTTTATTTGAAGGTAAGCAGATAAAGTTAAAAGCAATGCTAGATACAGGAAATTTACTTAAAGAGCCAATAACAGGAAAGCCTGTAATAGTAGTTGAACACACTTGTTTGTATGATGTTTTACCTAAAGAAATATTAAACAATTTAGAGCAAATTTTGGGAGGTGATTTTGAAAACATTTCAGAAGAAATAAAAAATAAGTACATAACAAAATTAAAATTTATTCCATTTTCATCTTTAGGAAAACAAAATGGAATGTTACTTGGAATTTCACCAGACTATATCGAAATAATTGAAGAAGATAATATAAAAAAGATAGATGATATTATTGTTGGTATATATAATAAATCCCTTACAAAAGACGGAAGATACAGAGCTCTTATTGGGATTGAAATGATTTAGAAAAGATAGGAGTTGATAAAATATGAATCTTAAAGATTTGATAAAGACAAGTATTAATACAATATGCGCTAAATATTTAAATGAAAACAATGAAGTAGAATATTTGCCAATATTTTATATAGCAGGAAGCCAAACGCTTCCACCACCATTAGAAGCAGAAGAGGAAGAAAATTATATAAAACAATTGGAATCAGATAATAACTTAATTGCAAGACAGACATTAGTTGAACATAATTTGAGACTTGTAGTTTATATTGCAAAAAAATTTGAAAACACAGGAATAGGTATAGAAGATTTAATTTCAATTGGTACAATTGGACTTATGAAAGGGGTTAATACCTTTAAGGCAGATAAAAAAATAAAGTTAGCTACATATGCCTCAAGATGTATTGAAAATGAAATACTTATGTATTTAAGAAAAAGTAATAAAATAAAAGGAGAGGTATCAATAGATGAACCATTAAATAAAGATGGAGACGGAAATGAATTATTACTTTCAGAAATTTTAGGTACAGATCCTGATATTACATCTAGAAATTTAGAAGATGAAGTAGATAAAAAATTGCTTAAGGCTTCTATATTAAAGTTGAATGATCGAGAAAAAAATATTATGGAGATGAGATTTGGGTTTATTACAGGAAAAGAAAAGACGCAAAAAGAAGTTGCAGATGAACTTCGGAATTTCACAAAGCTATATTTCTAGGCTAGAGAAGAAAATTATAAATAAAATGAAAAAAGATATTTCTAGTAAAATTGGATAAAAGATAAAAAACAAAATAAATACTTGAAAATAAATTTAAAGTAATATATAATTTAGAAAATGACAAAAGATTAGGAGGAAAAATTATGGCACAAAAGAAACAAAAAAATAAACGGAATTACACTAATAGCATTAGTTATAACAATAGTAGTTTTACTAATATTGGCTGGTGTGAGTATTGCATCAATAAATAGTAGTGATAGTACAGTGCAAAAGGCTACTGAAGCAAGAGATGATTGGAATAATGCTACTGAAAAGGATAAAGATAGAATAGATGAAGTAACCCAAATGAATAAGAAAGTAAATCCTATAACAGATTGAAACGAAACATCAGGAACCTGGAATGTAAATATAAGCAACACATTCAAAGCATAAAAAAACCAAATTTGGAAATACTAATTTTACAAAAGTAATTCCAAAGGAGGTTTTTTTGTTTGATACACAAAGTAGAAATATGTGGAGTAAATACCTCTAAACTACCACTATTATCAAAACAAGAAAAGCAAGAACTATTTGTAAAAATAAAAGAAGGAGACGAAGAAGCCAGAAAAGAATTTATAAATGGAAATTTAAGATTAGTATTAAGTGTTATAAAAAGATTCAATGGAAGAGGAGAAAATGCTGATGACTTATTCCAAGTAGGATGCGTCGGCTTAATAAAATCAATAGACAATTTTGACATTACACAAGGAGTTCAATTTTCAACATATGCTGTACCAATGATTATTCGGAGAGATTAAACGATATTTAAGAGATAACAATAGTATAAGAGTAAGCAGATCTGTAAGAGATTTAGCATACAAAGCAATGCAATTCAAAGAAAAATACGTTAGAGAAAATGGAAAAGAACCCACACTTTCCGAAATAGCAAAAGAATTAGAAGTAGAAGAAGAAGAAATATCCATGAGTCTAGATGCCATACAAGACCCAGTATCACTTCAAGAACCTGTTTTTAATGATGGCCAAGAAAGCATATATATTATGGATCAAGTAAAAGATAGCAAAAACACAGATGAATTTTGGGCAGAAAATATGACTATAAATCAAGCCATGTCAAGATTAAACGATAAAGAAAAAATGATTATAAATAAAAGATTTTTCGAAGGAAGAACCCAAATGGAAGTAGCATCAGAAATAGGAATATCGCAAGCACAAGTATCAAGACTTGAAAAAAGTGCAATTACCCATTTAAAAAAGAATTATAAATAATACTCTTTTCCGCTCTATGAATTATTTAGTTTTGCAAAATATCATAAAAATATTGTAAAACTTTAACTAATGATATATAATTCTTGGAGAAAGGGGGATAAAAGATGAAATCAAAAAAGAAAATCATCGCTATTATAATTTCGCTAATAGTAGTTATAGCAGGAGGTATATTTGCATATTTATATTTCTTTACAGATATGTTCAAAACACCAGAAGAACTATTTTATCAATATATAGGAAAGGCAGCACAAGCAGAATCCCAATATGACTATCAAGATATGTTAGAAGAATTAAAAAACGCTCAAACAAAATCATATGTAGGGAAATCAACAGTTGGATTAGAAATTAATTCAAAAGGAACAAGTTATTCAACTAGAAGCCAACAAGCTGTATATGATGAAGTAAACAAAGTAAAACTTAATCTTGAAGAAAAATCAGCTCCAAGCCAAAATAAATTTGCATACAATATTGGAATAGACTATGACAATAAAAACATAGCACAATTAGAGTTAGTAAAAAACAATGATTTATATGGTGTTAAATCTGATTTTTTAGATGACAAATATATTGCAGTAGAAAACAACAACTTAAAAGCCTTAGCAGAAAAATTCGGATTACCTTCAACATATATACCAGATAAAATTGAATTTCTAGACATTTATGAACTTTTATATATATCAAAAGAAGACCAAGATAAAATTGTAAATACCTATAAAGATATAATAAGAAGCAATATATCATCAGACAAATTCAAAAAAGTAGAAAATGTTGTTCAAAAGGTAAATAATGAAGACAAAAATACAACAGTATATGCATTAGGAATAACAGAAAAAGAATTTTTAAATGTAATAATCAAAGTGTTAGAAACAGCAAAACAAGATGATACTACATTAAATTTAATAGTAGATAAAGTTAACACATATTTAGAAGGTAATTTAGCAACACAAGCATATAATTATACATCATACTCTTTAAGCCCAACTATGAGTTCACTTTATGGAAACTCTAATAAATTAGAATTAACTAAAGAAGATTTAGTAGATGGAATTGAAGAACTTATTGATGACTTAAATGATGAAATTAGATATGCAGACGAAAAATCAGTTACAGAAATAGCTGTATATGTTGCAGATGGCAAGACTGTAAGAATAGAATTTAGAGCAGATGACGAAGTACAAATTGCTATAGATTTCTATACAGTAGATGATAAAGAACATATTGTCTTATATAGTCAAGAAACTTCTTATTCAAGTTATTCAAGCTATTCTAAAAATAGAAAACTAACAAAACAAATGGAAATAGAATATAAAACAGCAAAAAATGGAGATGAAACAAAAGCAGAAGGAAGTTTAATTATATATGACGATGAAGAAGAAAACGGAAGAATATCTTTTGAGACTACATTAAAGGGAAAAGTCGGAGAAGGAAAGAATGAAAGCACTTATAAAATTACTATAGATGTAGAAGATATTTCATTTGGTATAAATGTAGATGCAGAGACTGAATATACAGATTCAGTTAACATTGAAGATTTAAATGAAACAAATGCTACAATATTAAATAATATGACACAAACTGAAATGCAAGAATTCTTTAACAAAGTCGGAACAACTTTCCAACAAAAATTGATAACTAAAATGGAAGAATTTGGCTTACAAAATGAAGCTAACTCATTAAAAGCAACAATGCCTACATCAACAACTAACCCAAATATTAATACACCAAGTAATAATACATTAAATGTAAATATAATAAGTGTTGATGAAGCACAGGCATTATCAAATACAATTAATTAATAGTAAATTTATAATAAAGAATCCAGATAAATATTTATTTGGGTTCTTTATTATATTCATATGTACATTACATATGAATATAATGAAATGAATAACTAGTTCGTTTTTAGAATTTATTTGCATATATATTAAAGAGAAAAAAATAAATGGGGGAATAGCTATGGATAAAGGTATGGATTTTAAACATAAAGAAGTAATAAATATAAATGATGGAAAAAGGCTTGGTTATGTACAAGATGTATGTGCTGATTTGGAAACAGGTATGATAACATCTATAATAGTGCCAGGTTCAAATAAGCTTATGAGTTTCTTCAATCAAAACAATGATATAGTAATTCCGTGGCAAAATATTAAATGTATAGGTGATGATTTAATATTAGTGGAAATATAATTATATTATTAGGAATAAAATACCAACAAAAAAATTAAAAAAATCTTAAAAAATATGTGTCAATAACTTTTGAAAATGTCCCAAAAATTTCTAAACATTAACGGAAAAATATTTCCGCTAAATTATATATTTT
>CANRHX010000030.1 GCA_947630545.1 uncultured Clostridia bacterium | reverse complement strand
GTTACTGAAATACTTTTTGTACTTATTGACCAATAAATACTTTTAGCAGCTGTAGTTCCATCGCTCCATTGTGTATTGGTTGTATCACTTAATGTTGCAGTAGCTGTATAACTACTTGCATCTATTGCAGATGATGTGCCTGATAAACTATATCCTGTTCCAGTATATACACCAGTTTGTGTTGAACCATTATAGGTTAATCCTGTATTCGCAGAAGGTGTTGCGATATTTTTCTTTGTTACTAAGCTCTTGATAAATTTCCCTAAATAGCATAAAATAGCATATTTAGCTTATGCTATTTATGCTATTTTTTTACCTTTATCACATTATTATCACAGAAGTTGCTAATAAATTAGAAATTTTTTAATAATTATTTTTATTAATTTTTTTACTTATTGTAAAATAAAAATTAGTTATTAATTAAAATGAACGATTGCTACTATTTATATTTTTTGTAAACATCTCCTCTATTATCTGCATCAATAATAAAGATACAAATTTCATCATGGATTATTTCATATATAAAGCGAAATTCGCCTACTCTTAATCTATATAATTCTTTGTTAGTTTGCATTTTTTTTACATCTCCATTAGGTAGTTTATTAATTGCTTCGTATATTCTTAATCTTTGATTTTTTGGTTGTTTTTCTATAAATTTTTTTACTTTCTTTGTATATAAAATTTTATAAATCATCTTTAGTCAACCCTTCTTCTTTTAATATTTCTTCAAAAGAAATTGCCTCTTTTTTATCGTTTTCTCTTTCTTCCTTACTTTTAGAATAATATTCTATTAACATTAATTTTTCTGTTGTGTCCATATTTTCTAATATAGCATCTGGAACTAGAGCTAAAACTTTCATATTGATTAAGTTTTCAAAAAAAGAATTAGCAATACTTATTTCACTTTCACTAAGATTGTATAAAATTTCATTTATATTTATTATATTTTGTTTTTGGTTTTCACTCATTTTTCCTCACTCTCCTTTTTTTTCCTCACACTCATTTATATATTCAATATTACTATCTCTAGAAATTGTTTTAACATCACACCCTAAAATATTTGCGATGGTTATATAATCTTTATATGAAAAAGTATCTCTATATAGTTTATTACTTAATACTTGTGGACTTATTTTTAATTTTTCTGCTAAAAATTTAACAGTTACATCTTTATCAAGCATAATCTTTTTAATAGTTTTTGTGGCTGACATTTAAACTCCTCCTTTTACTTATTATTTATATATTATGATAATATTATACGATATTTTATAATTAATGTCAATATAGTATAATTATAGAAGTTATATTCTGTATCAAATCAGCATAAATCAATAAATATTTATTTTAAGCATTTATACAAAATATTATAGTTAAATTTTTATTAAAATTATATAGGATTATTTACAGAAAATTGGCCAAATGTTAAAAACTATCGTGATAATAATGTGATAAAGGTAAAAAAATAGCATAAATAGCATAAGCTAATTATGCTATTTTATGCTATTTAGGGAAATTTATCAAGAGCTTAGTAACAAAGAAAAATATCGCGGCACCTTCTGCGAATACAGGATTAACTTATAATGGTTCAACACAAACGGGTGTATCCACTGGAACAGGATATAGCTTATCAAACAATACAGGAATAGATGCAAGTAGTTATACAGCTACTGCAACATTAAGTGATACAACAAATACACAATGGAGTGATGGAACTACAGCTGCTAAAAATATTTCTTGGTCAATAAGTGCAAAAAGTATTTCAGTAACATGGAGTACAACAACATTTACATATAATGGAAAATCTCAAGGACCAACAGCAAGTGCAACAGGAGTAAATGGAGAGGCACTAATTTTAACAAGTACTACACAAATAAATGCAGGATCCCATACCTCAACAGCAACATTAAGTAAAGTAACAGGAGGACAAGGCAAAACGACAAATTACACATTAACAAGTGCAACAAAAGAATTTACAATAAATGCAAAAAGTGTAGCAGTAGTATGGGGAACAGTATTATCATTTACGTACAATGGAAGTGAGCAAAAACCATCAGCAAGTGTAAATAGTGGAGTATCAGGAGAAACAATAGAGCTAAAAGTAACAGGAGGAACAAATGCAGCATCATATACAGCAACAGCAAGTATAAGTAAAGTAACAGGAGGACAAGCTAGGACAGCAAATTACACATTAACAAATACATCTAGAACATTTTCTATTACAAAAGCAAATGGATATGTAAATTTAGATCCATCATCTGGTGAAGTAATTGAAGGAACTGAAAGTACATCTTTTACAATAAGTAGTTATCATGGAGGGGCATTAACAGTTTCATCTTCAATGGGGTCAGCATCATTAAGTGAAACAACAGTAACAGTTAGTGGTTTAGCTAGTTTATCAATAGGAACAACAGTTACTGTTAACGTATATAGTGCAGCAACCAATAATTATAATGCAGCTTCAAATTCATATACAATAACCATAATAAAACAACCTGATAAAATAAAACCTTATTTTTCTGTAAGTGTGTCAGCGAGGTATAATACACCATCTGCACCAAACCAACCTATAACTACTCCTATAGAAGTAACATTTGTTTTAGGGGATCCTAGTATTATAGGGAATCCTGGTAGTGGATTAAAAGCAGGTACTTATAATATTAAATTTGGTATTGGTAAAAATATAAGACCTAGTACACAGGATTACAGTGCTGATGTAACCGTTTCAGAAGATGGTTTGGCTCAAGTTAAATATCGTTATGTCACGTTTCGGTGCCCCTTCGTCAGGATATGTTTTCGTAGAAGCAACCCTTATGTCAGATGTGTCGGATGTAGAAGGTAATGTTTTGCCATCTGGAACAACTGCTTCTAATGATTGTCTTGTTATTAATTATTAATGTATTCAACCTTTATTTATAGAATGTTTGATGAAAGAATCAGAACTGTATTTTATAGTGTGTACATTTGAAAAATAATGTATGCACTATTTTTAGTTCAAAAAGGAGGAAAAAATAAATCAATTAATACTAACAGAATGCTCAAAAAGAATTTTTCTGTGAATAATTTTGCAAATTTTTACCAAAATTTAATTATAATATTTTTATTAATCTATAGTTAAAATTACTTAAAATTTCTTGCTTTTTAAATTCTTGTATAATAAAATAATTTAAAGTACAATTCTGAAAGGATTGATAGTAAAATGAAAAAATTATCAAATGGAATATCAAATTATGAAGAATTAATAGAAGAAAATTATTACTATGTAGATAAAACAAAATACATAGAATATTTAGAAAATTTAACAGCACCATATATAATGTTTTTACGTCCAAGGAAATTCGGAAAAACACTATTTACAAGTGTTTTAGAAAACTATTATGATATTTTAAAAGCAGATAAATTTGAAAAATTATTTGGTGAAACATATATTGGAAAAAATCCAACAAATTTAAGAAATAGCTATTGCATTTTGAAATTCAACTTTTCAGGAATAGATACAACAGATGAAGAAACAACTATTCAAGGTTTTAAAGAAAAAGTTATATTAGGAATAAAAGACTTTGTAGGCAAATATAAATTAGATTTTTATATAAATGAAAATCAAACATCAGAAGGAATGTTAGGAAGTATAATTCAATCATTCCGAATACAAAAGCCAAACGAAAAAATATATGTAATAATAGACGAATATGATCACTTTGCAAATGAATTATTAGGTTTTCATACAGATAATTTTAAAACATTAGTATCAAAAAATAAAAAAGTAAGAAAATGGTATGAAATATTAAAAGAAGGCACAGAAACAGTAGTAAATAGAATATTTATAACAGGAGTAGTACCAATAACACTAGATAGCTTAACATCAGGATTTAATATATCAAAAGATATAACAAGAGATTCAAGATTTAATGAAATGGTAGGATTTACAAAAGAAGATTTAATACAAATAATGAATACACAAGAGATTAAAAAAGAAGAACAAGAGACCCTTTTACCAATAATGAAAGAAAATTATGATGGATATAAATTTTCATTAGAAGCAAAAGAAAAAATGTATAATTCAAATATGTGCTTATATTTTTTAAATGAATACGTAGGATTCAATAAAATTCCAAAAAAATTAGTAGATGTAAATATAACTAGTGATTATTCAAAATTAGAAAGAGTGTTAGCTACATGCACTAATGAAAATAAAAAAGATATAATAACTAAAACGATTTCAAGAGAAGGAATAATAACAGACATAACAGAAAAGTTTAATCCAGAAATAGGATTTGGAGAAAAAGAATTTGCGTCAATGTTATTTTATTTAGGATATTTAACAATAGATGGTGAAGAATTTCAAATGCCAAAATTACAAATACCAAATAAAGTAATGGAAGAAATATATGCAGATTATTTTATACAAATGATAAATAAAGAAGTAAAAATTGAAGTAAATAATACCTATGCTCAAATAGTAGCAGAAGTAGCTTTAGAGGGTAAAATAGAAAAAATTACAGAGTTGTTGCATAAATATTTAAATAACTTATCAAATAGGGACTTTCAAAATTTTGATGAGAAATATGTAAAAATATTATTTTATTCAATAGCAATGAATTTGAAAATATTCTCTATAAAATCAGAAATGGAAGTACAGAGAAAATATCCAGATTTACTATTAATACCTAAAGATACAACAAAAAATTATCAAGCAGTAATAATAGAATTCAAATATTTAAAGAAGAATGAAGCAAGCAAATTAGAAGAAAAGAAAGAAGAAGCAAGAAAACAAATAATAGAATATAGTGAATATGAAGATATAAAAAAGATACCAAACTTAAATAAATATATAATAGTTGCAGTTAATGATGAAATTTATGTAGAGAAAATATAAGTAAAATTCATAAGTTTTATATCTTTAATTTACGTAGTTTAATTTTTACTATTAATTAATAACAATCGAGTAGGAACTAAGTGATTATTTCACTTAGTTCCTACTCGATTATTAAAATTCTATTATTTTATTCTTTCATTATTTGAATATTATTCTTTAGCTTTTTCTTCTTTTTTTGCAAGTATATTTTTAACAATAATTCCTAAACCTAAAATCATATAAATTAATACAAATACTGATCCAGCATAAGGAATAATTGTTAGTAACCAAGTAACTATTGATAAAATAACAAGTATTACAAATTGCTTAATTGCTTTATCAAATTTTATCTTACTACAAATTACATTGTTAAGTGCAATGATAAATATAGAAATACTTATACATATCAAAACGAAGTATAATGCTAAAAATAGTATTCCTACAGAACTTGTAACATTTAAAAGCATTAATGCAATAGAAACCAATGGTATAACTATAAGACCTAATATACCAAAACCAACAACTGATAAAGGTTTAGTTTTTAATAGAGTTTCTGCTTTATTTATGAATTTTGGTGAAAGCCATTTAATTAATAACCACAATGCAATTGTTAGAACTACAAAAGATATTGCAGTTGATAAGTAGTTATTAGTAGAAATTACTTCTGGTTCATATTTTATTTTACCATCAACAGTTCCTTCAGGAATTTTTATTTCGCTAGGAGCTGAATAATTTAAATTTCCAACTACTTTTCCTTGAAAAGTACTAAGTACATCAATATTATTTTCTGCATAAATTATTTTTGAACATGAAATCTCAGATGTTTTTAAAAATGCATTTCTTCCAATCGTTCCTAATAATTCTAATTTTTTTGCAACTGAATGTACATCTCTATATACATAACCTTCAATTGTAAGATTTTCTGATGTAGTATATAAATCATAAACAATACCCTGAATAGTAATATTGTTACTTATTGCAAATAAACTGTTTGAAACATATCCTTGTTGTGAAATATTGATATTATTTGCACAAATATAAGCATTTCCAATTATTTGTGCATCAATATTTACGGTATCTGCAATAACATAAACATTACCATCTACAATATAATCTATTGTTACAGAGTCCTGTATAAGATATACATCATTTGGTGTTGCATTAGTTTCGGTAATCATAGTTTCTGATGTAGACGATTCTACATTTTCTTCTGTTTCTGTTACTTTAGGATCTTTTTGTGTTTCTGAATTAGCTGAAACATTTACAACAGTTCCTTCACCGTTAATTGCTGAATTTTCATCAATTAATTGATTTTCGTATTTATTATTTTCAGATATTTTATCTTCTGCAAAAACGAAAGGACAAATTAATGTTAAAATTAATGTGAATATAAATATTGATAAAATTAGTTTATGTTTTGACATAACAAATCCATCCTATAAAAATTTATATATAAAATATATACTTTTAATAAATTTTTGTCAATTAAATTATATGATTTTGTTGTTTATTTTTGGAGTTTTTAATTTAAATGTTTTTTATAATTACTCTTTTACAAATAATATAATTAAATTTTGGTAAAAATTTGCAAAATTATTCACGGAAAATTTCTTTTTGAGCATTCTGTTAGTGTTAATTGATTCATTTTTTCCTCTTTCTTGCACTAAAAAATAGTGCATACATTATTTTTCAAATGTATACACTATAAAATACAGTTTCTCATAAGATGATACAATTTCAATTATTTCATAATATTTTTTATTGATTATTATTTAGGTATTGTGATTTTACCTCCAGTTACAAGAGAAGTAGAATTATTTACGTTTCCAGCTACGTCATATACACTTGAATTAAGTTGTGCTTGTACCGTATAAATCCCTCCTGCTTGAGCAGTTAAATAAATTGTACAACTTGCAGATGTAGTTCCATTTGAGTTTACTGTTATATTACCTAATGAAGTAACAGTAGCACCCGCCTGTGGACCTAGGATAGCTCTAACACTGTAAGTTCCTGCTTTTAATCCACTTTCATAATCAGATAATGTTATTGTAACAGGCACACTATATGAGCCATTACTATTTTTATTTGGAGTACTGTATGAACAACTTAAACCTGGTAAGATAGTATCTCTTATAATACTCCAAGATATTGATTTTTCTGTTATTGTACCATCGCTCCATTGAGTATTATTAGTATCTATTAGGTTAGCCTTAGCTGTATAAGTTCCTATAGATATTCCTGATGTTTGACCACTTAAAGTATAATAACTTGATGCTCTTAAATAATTTATAGTACTTCCAGTATAATAGTAAGTGTTACTTCTTGGAA
Organism: uncultured Clostridia bacterium; assembly: GCA_947630545.1. Taxonomy (GTDB): domain Bacteria; phylum Bacillota; class Clostridia; order TANB77; family CAG-508; genus CAG-269. The sequence goes on along the minus strand of CANRHX010000030.1, from coordinate 9,402 downwards.
TATCTACTGATAATTTATTTATTTTATATGTTATCTTTTTAGGCTCTACTGTTCCATCCATCCATGTTGTATTTTCCGGATCAGTCAATGTTGCTATTGCAGTATATGTTCCAGCATTTATTGCTTGATGTGATGTTAATGTATATCCTTCGCCTTCATCAACTCCTTTTTGTAATGAACCATTGTAAGTTAATGCTTTTCCTGTTGGTATCCTAATATTGTTTATTTCCATTTTCCATATTTGTATTCCTTTATCAGTTGTTCCATCATCAATAAAATCAATATAAGGTATTAATGTAACAACAGGACGTATTCCAAAAGCCCTGACGTCCTGACCTGTATCAGAAGAAATCTTTGTAAGATTACTTATACGTTTTTGAGCATCTAAATACCAACTAGTTGACCCTACTGATGTATATTCTAACCATGTAGGTACAGAACCACCATTTGTACTTTCTACAATTAATACATCATAACTGGAAATTGATTCTGATGTTCCGAATTTTATGTCCTACTACATTTTCTACATCACCTGTTATCAGTGTTCTTACTTTTGGATTTCCTACATCTCCTTCTGTATATGTATCTGTAAATTCATTTTTATAATCTTCAGTAATATTCAATACATTGGAAGAATTTATTGATACAATACTTGAAGATACTAATTTTACAATTTCATTTTTCTCATCTATAGATATTATTCTCCATTTTGGATAATCATTTACTTTCGTATTATAGGTATTTCTATTAGTAATAGCACCCCTGTATCCCACATGAAAAGAAGTAGCACCACTCGTAAATTGATAATCATAAGGATAATTACTTACATAGTCTCCAATTTTTAATTTAGAATATGAAACACCTCTTTCAATTTTTAATTTATATGTTGCTGTTGCTTCTGTATAATTTGTATTAGCTGCACATTTTACAGTTATTGTTACAATGGTTCCACCTTCCACAGAAGCTAAATCTGATACAGTAACATTTAATCCGTTTACTGTTACACTACCATCAGTAGTTGTAGCTGATAGATTTCCACCATGATGATTTTTTATTGTAATTGTTATACTAGCTGTTTCTTGGGGTATTGTACCTGATGATGAACTTAAATTTACATATCCATTTGCTTTTGCAATAGAAAATGATTTAGATGTATTTGTTAATGTATAATTACTTGTACTGCTCTGTCCACCTGTTACACTACTTAAACTAGCTGTTGCTGTATAATTTCCTGCATTTGTTCCTTTCCCTGATACTGTTAGATTAAGTGTCTCTCCATTTACTCCACTTGATGCACTTGCTGTAGGTCCTTGTGAAGAACCATTATATGTATACGTTCCTGAACTCCATGTTACTGATACACTTTTTTTGCTTATACTCCAAGTAAACGTTTTTCGTGATGTTGTTCCATCAGACCATGAATAACCTGTAGATGGAGTTGCATATGCTGTGTATGATCCTGCATTTATAGCTGATGTAGTTCCACTCCAAGTTACATGACTTCCACTTGTTGTTGCATATTGGGTAGATCCATTGTATGTTTTACTTCCTGAGGTAAGAGATGCTGAGGCTGTAGGAGATGTTGTTATTGTAAATGTCTTTGTTGTATTAGTTAGTGTATAGTTACCTGTTCTTCCTCTTCCACCTGATACACTACTTATACTTGCTGTTGATGTATGAGAACCTATACTTGAATAAGTTGTTCTTGTTATATATACTTTTTCACTACCAACACCATTTACAGGGCTTGTAACTGTTGGTGCCTGATTCGAACCGGTATATGTAAATGAAGTAGTTGTACTCCATGTTACTGAAATACTTTTTGTACTAATTGACCAATAAATACTTTTAGCGGCTGTAGTTCCATCACTCCATTGTGTATTTGTTGTATCACTTAATGTTGCAGTAGCTGTATAACTACTTGCATCTATTGCAGATGATGTGCCTGATAAACTATATCCTGTTCCAGTGGCTACACCCGTTTGTGTTGAACCATTATAGGTTAATCCTGTATTCGCAGAAGGTGCCGCGATATTTTTCTTCGCTACCGTAACTGTTCCATTAGATGAATCCGTTATATCACTTCCATTACATCCATTATAATTTGTTCCTGCTGCTACTGTTACTGTACATCCTATGTATTTTCCTACATTTCCTGATCCTATTGTATATGTACTTCCTGTTGCATTTGTTATATTTGTTCCACTTGTCGCAGTTGCTTGTGTTGCTGTCCACCATTGATATGTCTTTGCTCCATCTGCTACTGTTGTTGGTGTTGCTGTTAGAGTTTGTCCAAATGTATTTGTTCCTGTTATTTTTAATGTTACTGTTGTTGTTGCTTTGGCTATTGTCCAAGTTAATGATACATCTGCTACACTTCCATCTGACCATTCATAGTTTGCTGTATCTTTTAATTTTACTGTTACTGTTTGGCTTCCAGCATTTGTTCTTTTGTTATTTGTTACTGTCATTGTGTTTGCATCATAATTGCTTAATGTTACTGTTTGTTCTTTTGTATTATATGTATATGATCCACTTATTGTTGGTTTTGTTAGCTTTTTCTTTTCTACCGTTGCTGTTGTATTTGTTGCTGCATCTGTTATATCGCTTCCATTACATCCATTATAGTTTGTTCCTGCTGCTACTGTTACTGTACATCCTATGTATTTTCCTACATTTCCTGTTCCTATTGTATATGTACTTCCTGTTGCATTTGCTATATTTGTTCCACTTGTTGCAGTTGCTTGTGTTGCTGTCCACCATTGATATGTCTTATTTCCATCTGCTACTGTTGTTGGTGTTGCTGTTAATTTTTGTCCAAATGTATTTGTTCCTGTTATTTTTAATGTTACTGTTGATGCTGCTTTGGCTATTGTCCAAGTTAATGTTACATCTGCTACACTTCCATCTGACCATGCATAATTTGCTGTGTCTTTTAGTTTTACTGTTACTGTTTGACTTCCAGCATTTGTTCTTTTGTTATTTGTTACTGTCATTGTGTTTTCATCATAATTGTTTAATGTTACTGTTTGTTCTTTTTTATTATATGTATATGATCCACTTATTGTTGGCTTTGTTAGCTTTTTCTTTTCTACTGTTGCTGTTGTATTTGTTGCTGCATCTGTTATATCGCTTCCATTACATCCTTTGTAGTTTGTTCCATCTGCTATTGTTACTGTACATCCTATGTATTTTCCTACTAATCCTGCTCCTACTGTATATGTACTTCCTGTTGCATTTGTTATATTTGTTCCACTTGTTGCAGTTGCTTGTGTTGCTGTCCACCATTGATATGTCTTATTTCCATCTGCTACTGTTGTTGGTGTTGCTGTTAATTTTTGTCCAAATGTATTTGTTCCTGTTATTTTTAATGTTACTGTTGATGCTGCTTTGGCTATTGTCCAAGTTAATGTTACATCTGCTACACTTCCATCTGACCATGCATAATTTGCTGTGTCTTTTAGTTTTACTGTTACTGTTTGACTTCCAGCATTTGTTCTTTTGTTATTTGTTACTGTCATTGTGTTTTCATCATAATTGTTTAATGTTACTGTTTGTTCTTTTGTATTATATGTATATGTTCCACTTATTGTTGGTTTTATTAGCTTTTTCTTTTCTACTGTTGCTGTTGTATTTGTTGCTGCATCTGTTATATCACTTCCACTGCATGCTTTATAGTTTGTTCCTTGTGCTACTGTTACTGTACATCCTATATATTTTCCTACATTTCCTTTTCCTATTGTATATGTACTTCCTGTTGCATTTGTTATATTGCTTCCGCTTGTCGCATTTGCTTGTGTTGCTGTCCACCATTGATATGTCTTTACTCCATCTGATAATGTTGTTGGCGTTGCTGTTAGAGTTTGTCCAAATGTATTTGTCCCTGTTATTTTTACTGTTACATTTCCCTCAGCTCTTACTATTATCAATTTTGAACTCACAAATTTTAATGTGTAGTTATCTACTAAAAAATTTCCCTTATCTACTATATTTAATGTTCCTTGCGTTATATCATATTGACCTACATTTGATGTTTTTGTAGCTTTTGTTTCTAGCTTCCCTGTAAATTCTGGAGTTTCTCCTGCTACCTCTCCACTATGTTTATATGTTAATTCGGGAATCTCATCTCCATATACCTTTGTTATCTCATCTGCTGTTACTGTCAATGTTCTCTTAGTTATTGTAAAGTTTTCAGTTTTAGTTCCAGTATAATTTCCTATTCCTTTTATAATTACATTTGCAGTACCAACATTTTTATTATTACTATAATCTACTGTATAATCTGTACCTTTTTTTAAGACTTTATCCCCATCTTTTACTGTCTCTGTTGGCTTCTTGTCTGAACCATCATATACATAGCTTGTTGGATCTAATGTTACTGTGAAATTTTTCACATCTTTTTGTTTTACTGTAATTTTTTTAGAACTTTCATTTCCAAATATATCTCTTGCCCAAATGTAGTATTCCCCTGCACTTAATCCTGCTTTTTGTACTGTAGTATTAGCAACTTCTGGGCTTATTTCTGTCCATCCATCTTTTGGAGATGTATTAGATTGTGTTAGATTCCAACTCTTAACTTTAGAATCATAATCATGTAGATTAATTGATAATGTTTCACCATAAGTTATATCATTTGCAGTTATTACTGGTGCTGTATTATCAAATATATATGGTCCAAATACATGATATGAAGTTTGTTTACTTCCATTCTTTTCTGATATATTACCTACACCATCTTTTACTTCTTTAATCCATAAGTAATATGTACCTGTTAATTTATCTCCTATATTGAATTTTGTTCCATTTATATAGTTTTTCCAATTTTCTGTTGGAACTTGAGTTGCACTGTTTCCTAATTGGTATAAATATTCATTTGCTCCTAAAAGTTCACTTCCTCCTTCATCAGATACATTTACAGTTACATCTAATGTTTTATGTACTTCACATTTATCTGGTGTTACACTTATTGTTGGTTTTGTATTATCTATAATTATTTTCTTATCAAATGTTGTTAGAACTTGTGTAGTTTCAACGTTTTTATTTGTAGCTTCATCTTCCAAAGTGTTTGCATTTACTACTACAGACAACTCTCCATTGCCAGGTATTCCACTTAAAGTCAATTCATAGCGCACACCATTTGCAATCTCCGTTGCAGTACTTAACTTCTTAGTTGTTGGATTAACTACAGTTCCACCTACTTTTACAGTTATACTGTCTTCAGTTAAGGTATTTGCTTTGTACCTAGATTCATCAGTTCCATCTAATTGCAAAACTACAGTGTTGGTGCTATTTATATATATCTTACCATTGACTTCTGCTTTTGCAAATGACTTAACCGTTTCTTTGCCTGTCACTTGAGTTTTTGTAGTTACCTTTCCTTCTTTTGGATTTTCTTGTGTTAGCCCGGCTATTTTTTCATCATTACTTTCTGAATAATCTGAAATTCCTAATACTTTAACACTCATTGTTGGAGCTTGTTCTTGTTCGTTTTCTTCTTCGTGTTTTATTAACGCACCACAAACAAGAGTTGCAACAAGTATTATGATTGCCACTACTAACATCAATTTCTTTGCATTTCTAATCAACATTTGCCTGTTCATACTTTTCCTTCCTTTCATCTTCTGCTTAAAATTCATAATTATTCTTAATATATTTTAATAAGGTTTTTTTTAAAAATCAATATAGCTTTTTTGGCATTAGTTATAAACGTTTTTTATATGCTTAGGGAAGGTCATTTTGGCATTTTTGTTTTCTTTTTTTAAGTTTAATTTACATTTTTGTTACACTTTTTACAAAAAAATACGCAAAGTCGTATAATTCGACTTTGCGTAGTGTTTTAGGTTAATTATCATCATCAATATCAAAGAAATTGATAATATCTGTATCATCTAAATCATCATCAAAATTTTTTGCTGCTTGCTTTATTTGTTGACTTTGTATCTTTTTATATAGATTTTTATTGTATGAATTTAGATCTTCTACAGGTTCATATGCAAATACCTGAGTTGCGCCACTTGTAACATTTCTTTTTTTAGTTGTTTTTTCGTTTTGTTGCATAAAATTATTTAATATTTGTTGCATAGTTTTAATCTTTTTATCATATTCAGCCTTAATTTTTCTTACTTTCTTTTCAAGATCTACTTCACTTTGCAATTGCATTCTTGTAAGTTTTTCATTTATTAATTTAGTGTTCTCTTGTTTTATTTTATCTATTTCTTGATTTACTATTTGGCTTACTTGCTTGTTGATATTTTGTATTTGCTCACTTATAGCATTTTGATTTTCTGTTTTAATTTTATTTAATTGCTGAGTAAATACTTTATTGCTTTTTGCTTGCATATTTTGGATTTTACTATCTAAAATAGCTTCATTATTTTCTTGTAATACATGGTAATTTTCCTCTGCCTCTTGCTTTATTGAATCATCTAGGTCTTCCATTTTTTGCTGTAATTGTTTTATTAATTTATTAGCTTCTTTAAATTTATCTTCAGTATATTTTTTTGATTTTTCATCAATTAAATCTATTGATTCATTTTGCACTTGAATTTTTTCTTTTAGCTCTTCTACTGGATTTTGCAAATTGTTTTCGTATACTTCTAGTCTTTCTTCCATTGCAATTGCAAGATTTTTTAGCTTTCTTGTAGTTTCTTCTTGTTGACCTGTTAATTCTATCAGTTTTTCTTCTTGTTGATTTGTTAATTCTACTATTTTTTCTTCTCCTATTGTAGATATCTTGCTTTCTAACTCTTTAAGCTTGTTCACCATTTGCACTTCTTTTTCTTTGGTTATGCTTTGTAGTTCATCTAATCTTATTTGTATCTCATCATTTACATCGTCTTGTATTACTAATTTTAGTTGTGCTACTTTTTCATTTAATCCTTTAATTTTGCTTGCAATTTGCATGTCTTTAGATTTTGTATTGTTTTGAAACTCTTCTAGCTTTTGCTCTAAACTTCCTATTGTTTCTATGGATGTTTCTTTTTGGGCTTGGCTTATTTCCTCTAATTGAAATATTTTTTCTTCTATTAAATCTATTTTGTTAACACTTTCTGCTATTAAATCTATTTTGTTAATACTTTCTTCTATTTGACCTATTTTGCCTATTACCGCTTCTTCTTTCATTTTATCTGAATTTCCTAGTTCAGATATTTTATTTTGTAACTCTTCTATATTTTTATCGCTTTCTTCTTTATAATTTTCTATATTTTTATTTAAGAAATTTAAACTTAAAGAATAATTTTGTTGCTTGTCTACACTTTTATTAAGAGTTTTTTCTAGTGTATTTAATTTTTCTTCTTGTTCAGCTTTATAATTTTCTAAATCTTCATTTATTTGTTCCTTGTATTTTTCTAAATTTTCGTTTTGGCTATTTTGATATTCTTCTAATTTTTCATTTTGCTCGTTTTGATAATTTTCAAATTTTTCGTTCTGCTCGTTTTGGTAGTCTTTTAATTTTTGAGTTTGTTCGGCTTGATAATCCTCTAACTTTTCATTTTGCTCGGCTTGATAATCTTCAAATTTTTCATTTTGTTTGTTTTTGTATTCTTCTAACTTTTCATTTTGTTCGTTTTTATAATCTTCTAACTTTTCGTTTTGTTCGTTTTGATAATTCTCAAATTTTTCGATTTGTTCATTTTGATTTTTTTCTAGTAAATTAACTCTATCATCGAAAATATCTACTTTTTTCCCATATGAAGTTTCTATTTCTTCAAGAATTTCTCCTTTACTGACATTTGCATTTTTTACTATTTCATCATTATATTTTAATGTGCTTTCAAATTCGTTTATTTTTTCATCATATTCCCTTAATTGTTTTTCTTGCTCTTGCATTAGGGATATAAGGGTTTCAATCTTTTCTCCTTGTTCTACATTTTTTTCGCTTAAGTCATTAATTTCTTCTGATTTTATTGTTTGCTCATTTTCAATACTTTCTACTTTAGCTTGAATTTTTTCTATCTTAGTTGTATCTTTTTCTATGTCTTTTAATTTTTCATTTTGTACAATTTGTAATCCTTCTATTTGCCCAAGTTTAGTTTCTTGTTCTTTTTGTGATTCTCGTAAATCTGCAAGTCTATCTTTTAGTTCTGCAATTTGCTTTGTAGGAATTTTAGTTTCAATTTTATTTTCTACTTCTTCTACTTTTTTATCTTGATTTTTAATTATTTTTTGCATTTCACTTATATTGTCTTGTTGTAGCTGTTGTAATTCCTGCATATCTTCTAGACATTTTGCCAAATCTTCTGTTGGAGCCATTTTTTGGTCTATTATATCATTTATTTCATTATTGGTTACGATTTTATTTTTTAGACTATTTACTTGTTCTTTTATATTTTTTATTTCTTCATTTAACTGTAGTTTATCACCTTGGCATTTTTTATCAAGTATTACTATTTGTTCAGATAATTCGTCTTCTGCTGTATTTTCAACCTTTGCTAGTAATTCTTCAATTTGAGACTCTAAAGACTCAATTTTGCCTAGATTATTTTCTTCTTCTTCCTTTAAGTTTGCTATTTTATTATTGCTTTTTTCTATTTCGTCTTTTATATCTTTTTCTAAAACTCGTATTATTTTATTTGTATTTGAAAGTGCACTTTCAATATCGCTTTGTATATTATCTTTTGCTAAATCTTTAATTTTAGATTTAATAGTTTTATTTTCTTCGATTAATTTATCTGTAATTTCTTCTACTATTGCTGATAATTGATCTATTTCCTCATCTTTGCCTTTTTCATAGGCTTCTATTGTTTTATTTACTATTTTTTCTAACTCATTGCTTGTAGATTTTCTACTACTACCTGCTACATTAGGATTGTTGTCTATAGAAAATTTTACTGTATCTAAAATTTCTTCAAATCTTGATTCAATTAATTTTTTATTTTCAGTTTTATTGTCTTGTACTTTTTTTAACATTTTGGATAATTCTTCTTGCGTTGACGCTTTAAGCTTTTTTAAATCCTCTTTTATTTCCATTATTTCTACCATTTCTTTATTCATAACACAACATTCCTTTTCGTTACCTATTGTTTTTTCTTATTCAATATATACTATTTTCTTTTTTTTTTCAAGTATATATTCCTTATTTTTTAGAATTTTTATAATAGTGGTTTTTTATTTATTAATCAAAAAATATTAAAAATCGTAAAAGCATTGATATAACAACGTTTTTACGATTTTTCTTTGGAGACATTTGTCGGGTAGACTAGCCTCTATAATATGCTTAAATACTACATCTTCTAATTGCTAATTTTTCATTTTAATACAATTTTAATACAAAAGATTTAATTTTGTATAACATTGTGTAATTTTATATAACACATTATAAAATGAAAGTGTAAAATTTTAATTGGCAAATAAATATAAAAAATAATAGAAAAAACATAAATAATTCGATAGAATATTAGT
>CANRHX010000029.1 GCA_947630545.1 uncultured Clostridia bacterium | reverse complement strand
AGTATTTTACAAGTTATTATAATTTAGATATGATAATTTCAATAGGATTTAGAGCAAATTCAAAACCAGCTATAAAATTTAGAACTTGGGCAAATAAATTATTAAAAGAGTATATGATAAAAGGTTTCGTTTTAAATGATGAGAGATTTATTAAAGGTAACAAATATGATGCTAAATATTTTGATGAGCTACTAGAAAGAATAAAAACAATTCGCGCAAGTGAAAGAATGGCTTATCAAAAAATAACAGATTTATTTATAGCAACTGCAGTTGATTACAATCCAAAATCAGAAGAAGCATATACATTTTTTAAAATAGTCCAAAACAAATTACATTATGCAATAACAGGACACACTGCAGCAGAATTAATTTATGAAAGAGCCAATTCAGAAAAAGAAAATATGGGATTAACAACCTGGGAAGAAGCACCTAATGGAATGATATATAAATATGATGTCAGTATAGCTAAAAATTATTTAAATGAAGAAGAAATAAGAAAATTAAATAATCTTACTACTTTTTTCCTAGATTACGCAGAAGCAATGGCAGAAGAAAATAATATAATGACAATGAAAAATTGGATTGATGAGACTGATAACCTTTTGAAATTCAGAAAAAAAGAAATACTGCAAAAAGAAAGCAAAAAGTAAATAGAAAAAGTTCACTTAAATGAGCTTTTTCTATTTTTGAAAAGGTTGAAAATTTTATAGCAAATAGCAATAAATATTTAATGTATAATTTTAGGATATATATGTAATTCAAAATTAGTCGGGTCAGACTCCTTTTTTATAGACTTTTCAGTCTTTAAATAAGTAACTTTAGAAATAAAGCTTCTTAAAAAAATATTTTTATCTTCAGCAGTTTCTAGTTTAAAATATAAATCCATAACATTTTTTAAATTAGGCATTATCGTTTCTTTTTTGTTATTCATTTTTACATTCTTATTGAATAAGGAAACGTACTTTTCTAATTTATTTTCTAAATTCTCAATAGTATCTTTAATAGCTTTTGAACGTTTAAAAAACTCATCTTTATCATAAATACCATTTTCTAAAAAATCATAGATTTTATTAAGTTTAATATTTTCTTTTTTTAAATCTTTTTTAGTTGTGGCAATAGATTTTTCAATTACTTCATTACTATTAGAAATTGAGTTAACTTTAGTTTTATAATCTACTTTATAATTTTCAAGCCATATTGCTAAAGCTTCAATTATTTTAGATTCAACAATATAAAGTTTAGAACTTACATTATCACATTTAGGGTTAGAACACAAGAGAATTGCAGGTTTACCAGATGTGTTGTAAGGTTTTCTTTGCATTGGCTTACCACATTTTTCACAAAATACTAATCCTACTAATGGGTTTTGAATAACATTGTTATGCTGCACTTTTGGAATATTTTGCTTTCTTTTTTCTTGTACTAATTTCCATGTTTTATTATCAATAATAGGTTCATGTAGTCCATCATAAATTAGATAATCTTTATTACGGGGTCTAGAAATTATAATATGTCCGTTTTTTGTTTTCTTTTTTTGCATTCTTTTATTCCATGTTAATTTCCCAATATAGGTTGGATTAGAAAGAATATCTTTCACAGAAGAAACACTCCATTCACTAGAAATTCTGGGTTTTAAGTTTATAGTATTTAAATATTTCACAACTGAATTAAAAGAATTACTTTCAAAAGTATATAATCTAAAAATTTCTTTAACAATAGGTGCTTCATTGGGGTTTATAGATAGGGTATAGCCTTTGGAATCTTTCAATTTAACTCTATCATAGCCAAATGGAGCAATATTACCAACAAACTTTCCTTCTTGAACTGAAATTTCACGACCTTTTTGAAGACGCCTATTGATGGTTTTGTATTCTCTTCTAGACATAAACAATCCAAATTCAAAATATTCTTCATCAAATTCATTATCTGGGTCATAAGTTTTAACAGGTGTAATAATCTTTGTATGAGAATATTTGAAAGCTTTTGAAACTATACCTTGATCTGCTGTATCTCCACGGGCCAATCTTTCTACTTCAACAACTAAAACACCTGTCCATTTTTCATTTTCGACATCTTTAAGAAGCTTCTGCATTTCTTTTCTTTCACTAATAGTTTCACCACTTACAACTTCTTTATAAATTTTTGAAATGGATAAATTTTTCTTTTCAGCTAAAGTAGTTAAAATTTTTTCATGTCTTGCTAAAGTTTCGCCTTCTCCATATTTTTCCGCTTCAATATCCTCTCTTGATTTCCTTAAATATATTGCATATGTGCCTTGACTTAGCACATTTCCTCCTTTCTTTGTAACTTGCTAATTTGTAGACTAATACATGTAAATTTAACAAATTACAATTAATTTAACTGTATTCATCTATTTGTTATTAAATTAATAATTATGTTATCGATATATTCTTTTTGAGTAATAGTATCTTCTACGATAGAATCATCATAAAATTTTATTTTTGTATTTTCTATTGTGTATTCTTCTATTACCATAAAAATCGCCTCTTTAAAATTTATGAAAAAAATATAAAAAAATACTTAAATGAAAATAATAATGTTGAATATTTTAGCAAAGTTTGATAAAATATGTGTTGATGTAATAATGGAGGAAAAAGAATTGACAAAAAAAATCAAACCATCTAAATTACTGAACATTTTATTTGTTGTACTTCTACTTATTGGATTAATTATTTATATACTTAATGTAGATGGAATAGAAAATATAAAAAACATATTAAAGACGGCAGATTATAAATGGATATTTGCAGGTTTAATTTGCTTAATAATCGAGTATGGGGCAGAAGCTTTAGTATTTCATATACCATTAAAAAAAATATATCCAAAACACAAATATACACTTTCATTAAAGTCAAATATTGTAGGAAGATTTTTTAACAATGTTACTCCGTTTAGCTCAGGTGGACAAGCATTTCAAGCATATATGCTTAGTAAATTTGGATTAAGGGTGAGTGATACACTTTCAGTATTAATGATGAAGTTTGTTGTATATCAAATTGGATTATTTTCATATTCACTAATCCTTTTATTAGCAAATTTAAACTTTTTTAATATAACATTTGGTAATTATATATGGATTGTATTATTAGGATTTGTCATGAATTTAATTGCTACTTTATTTATACTCATTGCTGGAATAAACAAAAACATAATATTAAAAATTATACAACCACTAATTAAACTAGCGTCTAAAATAAGAATTGGAAAATATTATTTAATTAAGGATTTAGAATCTACTTTAAAAAAGATTGATGAAAGTGTTTCAAATTATAGTAATCAGTTTAACAAAATGAAAGGTCAAAAATTAATATTAATAAAAATGTATGCAGTTCAAATGATTCAATTTTTAGCGTATTTTTCAATAACTTATATGATATATAAATCATTTGGAAATAGTGGAACACAATATATTCAAATATTATTGGTTCAAACATATTTATTATTGGTTATGTCTTTTATACCAACTCCAGGATCTGGACTTGGTGCAGAGGGTGGATTTGCATTATTTTATAAAACTATATTTGTAACAGGTTTAAATTTGGCTATATTATTTTGGAGAATTTATACATTCTATTTACCAATAATTTTTGGAGTAATAACTCTTATATTTTTTAATAAAAAAGAAATCAAAGCAGAAGGTGATTAGAATTTGATAAAACAAGATATTAAATTTTTTAATAATGAGTTAGAAGATGATTTTGCAAATAATGAGAAGATAGATACAATAAAAATTGATAAAAATTATAAATATATACATAACAATCCTTTATGGAATTTGGCATCATTTATAGTATATAGAATAATTTTTCTTTTACCAGCTTTTATATATTCTAAAATAAAATTCAGATTAAAAATTGAGGGAAAAGAGAAAATAAAAAAATATATAAAAGAAAATAAAAAAGGTTTTTTTGTATACCATAATCATACTCAAGAGATATTAGATACATTTCTACCTACATTTATAGGGTTTCCAAAAAAGGCATATATAATTGCTAATGCTGATAATGTCTCAATTAAAGGATTAAGAATAGCAAATAAAATGATGGGAGCAATTCCAATACCAGAAGACAAAGAAAGCACCAAAAAATATTTAGAAGCTATACAATATTACATAGAAAAAGGAAAAATAATTTCTATATATCCTGAAGCACATGTTTGGCCATATTATACTAAAATTAGAAATTATAAGTCAGTATCATTCAAATATCCTATTAAATATAATGTACCAGCATTTTCATGTACAACAACATATCAAAAATATAAAAAAAATAAATTTAAAACTGTTGTTTATATTGATGGACCGTTTTATGGGAAAAATGAATTACCTAAAAAATTATCTCAAGAAGAGTTAAGAGATGAAGTATATAATTCTATGAAAGAAAAAGCGCAAAATAGTAATATAGATGTCATAAAATACGTAAAAAAAGAGGGTAATTAAATATGATTAATTTAATGTTTTGTGGTAATGATAAAGTATTTGATGGAATGTTAATTTCATTAATATCTATTAGTAAGCATACTGAAGAGGCACTAAATGTATATTTAATGACAATGGATTTAACTGATGTAAACCAAGTATTAAAACCTATAACTAAAAAACATTGTCAAATAATTGAAAATAAAATAAAAGAAAGAAATAGTGAAAGTAAAGTCACTCTAATTGATGTGACAGATATTTATAGGAAGGAATTGATAAAAAATATAAACAGGAAGACACATTATACTCCGTATATATTTTTAAGATTATTGAGTGATAAAATAGAAATATTACCTGACAAAATACTATATTTAGATGCCGATATAGTTTGCTATAAAGATATTAGCGAATTATATAAAATCGATATGTCAAACTATGAAATAGCTGCAGCAAGAGATTTTATAGGAAGAAAATGGATAAATCGTAACTATTTAAATTCAGGTGTTTTGCTTATGAATTTAAATAATATTAGAAAAAATGACTCTTTTGAAAAATGTAGAAAAATGTGTATGAATAAAAGAATGGTTTTACCTGATCAAACTGCTTTAAATAAATGTTGTGAAAATAAGCTTATACTTGAAGATAAATATAATGAACAGTATAAAAGGAGAGAAGATACTGTCATAAGGCATTTTAGTATGCAATTATTATATTTCCCTATTATAAGACCAAGAAATATAAAACCATGGGAAATAGAAAAAATACATAAAATAATGAAAATAAACGATTATGATGATATATACCAAGAATTTTTAGAGACAAAAAAAGATTTTAGTAAAATAGGGGGATAAAAATGAATATTAATCAAGAAATTCCAATTTTCTTTTCTTGTGATGATAATTATGTACCATATCTAGCAGTAGCAATTCGTTCACTAATAGATCATACAACACAAAACAATATCTATAGAATAATTATATTAAATACTGGAATTAATGAAAGTAATCAAAAAAAGTTAAAATTTATGGAGACTAAAAATGTAAAAATAAGTTTCGAGAATATAAGTAAATCATTACAAAACATAGATAATGAATTAAAATTTAGGCTAAGAGATTATTATAGTATTGCAATTTATTATAGATTATTTATTCCTAGCTTATTTCCAATGTATGAAAAAGCAATTTATTTAGATGCAGATATGATTATTTTGAATGATGTTGCTAAATTATATGAAATGGATATGGGAGATAATTTGCTAATTGCTACAACAGATTCAACTGTAAATGATACTGAAATTTTTAAAAAATACTCTAAAGTTGCTTTAGGTATAGAACCTCAAAAATACATAAATTCTGGAATGCTTGTAATGAATTTAAGGGGAATGAGACAAGAAAAATTAGAAAAAAAATTTATATATTTACTTTTAAAATACAATTTAGAAGTGATAGCACCAGACCAAGATTACTTAAATGTTTTATGCAAAGACAGAATAAAATATATTAATGAAACTTGGGATAAAATGCCAGATTTTGGTAAAAAAATCCCACAAAATGATTTACATATTATTCATTATAATATGACTAGAAAACCTTGGCATTATGATGATGTTCCTTATTCAGATGTATTTTGGCAATATGCTAAAAAGACAGAGTTTTGTGATTCGTTAAAAAAGGAGTTTATTAGTTATACAGATGAACAAAGAAATTCTGATCAAATTGTAATAAAAAATTTAACAAATTTAGCAAATAAAATTATAAATCAAGATGTTAAAATAATAGATGTGATTCATGAAACAGATTTTTTTGAAACAAATAAAACTGATTCAGAAGGGTCATTTACAAATATGGGAGAAGTGTTAACATAATATGAAACAAATAGAAAAGAATATTGAAAGAATAAAAGTTATTGATAATATAAAAAAGTCAATAGAAAATAATCAATTTAATAATAAAGTTGAATTTGGTGACCACATCGTTTCAGAAGAAGAAAGACAAAACGTTGTAATGAAGTTTGATACACTAAGAGAAAAAAAATCTAATAAAATTAAGAGAAATGCTGCTTTGAATTTGGCAAATGAATTTACAAAAGTATATAATAAGAATACTAAAATTATTGGAATGGAAAATTTAGATAAAATTGATAGTGGAGCAATAATTACTGTAAACCATTTTAACCCAGCAGATAGTACAGTAATAAGATATATGACAAACAAATTAAATAGGACAAGTAAGTTAGATATAGTAATAGAAGAAGAAAATATATTTATGACAGGCGAATTTGGAAGGCTTATGAATTATTGTAACACAATTCCACTAAGTAAAAGTGATATATACATGAAACATAAATTTTTCCCTGCAATTGAAAAGTTTTTAAATGATAAACATTGGATCTTAATATTTCCAGAAGAAGAGATGTGGTTTAATTATAAAAAACCACGTCCATTGAAAATTGGTGCATACCATATTGCAGCAAAATATAATGTCCCAATAATACCTACATTTATTGCAATGCATGAAAGAGAAAATGAATATGATAAAGATGGCTTTAATAAAGTAGATTTTACTTTATATGTTATGGAACCATTATATCCTGATATGGCAAAAACTATAAAAGAGCAAAAAGAAGAATTAAAAGTTAAAGATTACGAATTAAAGTCAAAGGCTTATGAAGAAGCTTATGGTAAAAAATTAGATTATAAATTTGAAAATTGGGATATTGCAGGCTATGACATAACTTGAACGAATCATATACAACATTGTGGTACAGAAGAATTAGCCCATTTAGAAATGGTAGGAACAATAGTACACCAATTAACAAAAAATGCTACAATTGAAGAAATAGAAAAAGCAGGGTTAGCACCATATTATACAGACCATGGAGTAGATGTATACCCAGTATCTGCTGCAGGTGTACCTTTTACAGCAGCATATATTGCTGCAAAAGGTGACCCAATTGCAAACTTACAAGAGGACCTTGCTGCTGAACAAAAAGCTAGAGCAACTTATGAAAAATTAATAGACTTATGTAGAGATAATCCAGATGTTATAGATCCGCTTCGTTATCTAAGAGAAAGAGAAGTAGTTCATTTCCAAAGATTTGGAGAAGCTTTACGTGGAGTACAAGATAAGTTAGCAAAAAAGAAATTTTATACAAACGGATGTAATAACGAAGTAGAATAAAAAATGCAATTAACAATAGGATTATTAATTCCATTTTTAGGAACAACATTAGGTTCAGCGATGGTATTCCTAATGAAAAAAGAAATTAACAGAAAAGTTGAAAAATTATTACTAGGATTTGCATCAGGAGTTATGATAGCTGCATCTGTATGGTCTTTACTACTTCCATCAATAGATATGGCAAAAGAATCTGGGGTAATTGCTTGGATACCAGCCAGTACAGGATTTTTATTTGGAGTAATATTCTTACTAGTATTAGATTATATAATACAAAAAATAAAGAAGGAAGAAAAAGAAACAGAAAATAAACCTAAAAAAAGGTCAATGATGGTATTAGCGGTAACTTTGCATAACATTCCAGAAGGTATGGCTGTAGGAGTCGCTTTTGCTGGAGCACTAATGGGAAATGTTGGCATAACTATGGGAAGTGCAATAGCACTTGCCGTTGGAATAGGAATACAAAACTTTCCAGAAGGAGCAATTATATCTATGCCTTTAAAAAACAATGGAATGGGTAAACTAAAAGCCTTTTGGTGTGGAACATTATCTGGTATTGTTGAACCTATTGCATCAATAATTACAATATTATTAACAAATTTTGTAGTTCCAGTGTTACCATATTTTCTTTCATTTGCAGCTGGAGCAATGATTTATGTAGTTGTAGAAGAATTAATACCAGAAGCACAAATGGGTGAACACACAGATATAGGAACAATAGGAGTAGCTATTGGCTTCATAATAATGATGGTACTTGATGTAGCCTTAGGTTAATAAAAATAAAGAAGTTGAATTGATAAAAAATCAGTTCAACTCTTTTTATTATTATAAAAAAATACGATTTCAAAAACTTAGAAAGATTTATTCTTGCAGATATTTATAATATATGATATAATACAAAAAAATGTTTTTAGGTGATAAATATGAATGAAAATTACAAAGATCAATCTATAGAAGAAATAGCAGAAGAATATAGTAAAGGTGGAGTATCATTAGAAGATTTAGCAGAAATTTATGGATTTCCATCAGTAGATATTTTAATTAATGTTTTACAAAAATATTATAAGGAACATGGCAAAGGACGTTTAAAGCTTACTACAACCTTTACACAAGATCAAAAAGAATATATATGTTATTTATTTAAAAATAAAAAGTATTCTATAAGAAAAATAGCACAAATGGCATCTACAACGGAATATACAATAAAAAAAATATTAAAGGAATTTGAAAATATAGAAGAGTTAAGAGATAATATACAACAAGAAAAGCAAGATACAGACCATAATGAAAGCGATTCAAAAAAATCTACAAGAAAATTTCATAGAATAGATAATATACCAATAGATGAAATTGCAAATGCTTTCATAAATAACGATATAGAAAGTATTATTGAAAAATATGATGTTTCCCGTTCGCATATTAGAAATTGTTTGGTTCGAGCTTATGGTGAAAATTATGTTCAAGTATTAAGAGGAGATAAAAAAGATAAAATATTGCATGAATTTGCAATGTTATATGAAGACGGTTATTCTTATGAAGAAATTGCTAATATGAAAGGAACTTCAATTTCTGATGTTGATTATAAATTAGGAAAATATTATAAAAAAAAGAATATAAGAAGACCTAAAATATTATCTGAAAAAAATTTTATGGAATATATGGAGAAAGAGCAAGAAGATATGGATAAGGTAATTGAGCATTTTAATGAAATAAACTTCCGTATACCAGAACGTTATATACAAAATTATTTAAAAAAGACTGGTAAAGTAGATTTAAGGCTTATAAAAACATTATTCTTCGATAAACTTTCTAAATTACAAGATGATGAACAAAAGCAACAATGTATTAACGATATTTTTTATACATCTAAACAATTACAGGAAAAGGGGTTAGGAACAGAATATAAAGTAGTAGCATTGCTACATTCACTAATGCAAAAAACAGATATGCAATTAGATGAAGTATTAGATTTATTAAAATACAATTCAGAAATGTCAGAAGCGATACAAATTCTAAATTCAAATAATTTAGGTGAAGAATTTTCAGAAAATGATATTGCAAATAAAATTAAAGAAATTATAGAAGAAAATAGAAGAAATAATAATATGGAAACACCAGAAGGACCATCTTTTGACGACTAAAAAGGAGGAAATATGTCAAAACCGATAGTAGCAATAATTGGAAAACCAAATGTAGGTAAATCAACCTTTTTTAATTATTTAGCTGGTAGTAGAATATCAATAGTAGAAGACACTCCTGGAGTAACAAGAGATAGAGTTTATGCAGATACTAACTGGAGAGGGAGAAACTTTACTTTAATTGATACAGGAGGAATAGAACCAAAATCTGAAGATATTATATTATCTCAAATGCGAGAGCAAGCAAATCTTGCTATATCTATGGCAGATGTTATTATATTTTTAACTGATATAAGACAAGGAGTAACTTCAGCAGACAAAGAAATTGCTATAATGCTTAAAAAGTCAGGCAAACCAATTGTGTTAGTTTGTAACAAAGCAGATAATTTTGAAAAAGATAGAGAAGGTATATATGAATTTTACAATTTAGGATTGGGTGATCCTTTTCCAATTTCTGCATCAAATGCAATAGGAATTGGAGATGTATTAGATGAAATATACAAAGATTTTCCAGAAAAAGAAGAAGGAGAAGATGATGATAGTACAATAAAAGTTGCAGTTATAGGAAAGCCAAATGTGGGAAAATCTTCTTTAGTAAATAAATTACTTGGAGAAAATAGAGCAATTGTAAGCAATATTGCTGGAACAACAAGAGATGCCATAGATTCAGAATTAGAAAATGAACATGGTAAATATATATTAATTGATACAGCTGGAATTAGAAAAAAAAGCAAAGTAAAAGAATCAATAGAAAAATTCAGTATAATGAGAACATTACTTGCTGTTGAAAGAGCAGATGTATGCCTTATGATGATAGATGCAACTGAAGGCGTAACAGATCAAGATGCAAAAATTGCTGGAGAGGCTCATGAAGCTGGAAAAGGGATTATTATAGTTGTAAATAAATGGGATGAATATGAAAAAGAAACAGGAACATTGGAAAAATATAAAAAAGAAATATACAATAGATTATCATATTTATCATATGCTCCTATTATATTTATATCAGCAAAAACTGGTCAAAGAGTAAATAAATTATTTGACTTAATTAATCATGTTGCAGAACAAAATGCCTTAAGGGTTAGTACATCAATTTTAAATCAAGTAATAAATGAAGCTATTGCAATTGTTCAACCACCAACAGATAAAGGTAAAAGATTAAAAATATTTTATGGAACACAGGCATCTACAAAGCCGCCAACATTCGTAATTTTCGTAAATAATAAAGAATTATTCCATTTTTCTTATGAACGTTATATAGTTAATCAAATAAGAAAAGAATTTGGATTAGAAGGAACACCAGTTAGAATTATTACAAGAGAAAAATCAGAGAAAGGAGAAATATAAAATGACTTTTATATGTATTATTATCGCATGTATTTCATATTTAATAGGAAGTATAAATTTTTCAGTAATTTTTAGCAAGAAAATGGCAGGATTTGATGTAAGAGAAAAGGGAAGCGGTAATGCAGGTACTACAAATATGCTTCGCTCTGTTGGTAAAAAAGCAGCTGCAATTACACTTGTTTGTGATATTTTAAAAGGCGTTGTTTCAATTTCTATTGCTTTACTGTTTGGATTTATTTTTAACGCAGAAAATAGAGCATTACTTGTTCAAGTAGCAGGAATTGCTGTTGTAGTTGGACATACTTTTCCAATATTTTTTGGATTTAAAGGAGGCAAAGGAGTTGCAACATCTCTTGGGGTATTAATTATGTCTAACTGGGAAATTGGATTAATTTGTTTAGGATTTGCTCTTATTTTAATAGCAGTAACTAGAATGGTTTCAGTAGGTTCTTGCTTGGCCGCAATTTTGTTTATGGTTTTAACATATTTTATTAAAGATAATTATATTGCTATGCAGGGAAGCGGATATTTTATATACAGCATTATTTTAGCAATTTTTATATTGTTTAACCATAGAACCAATATAGTAAGAATTATTCAAGGTAAAGAAAATAAGATTAGTTTTAAAAGTAAAAATAAGGCAAAGGAGAAAAAATAATGAAAAACATCGCAATTATAGGCAGTGGAAGCTGGGGAGTAGCATTAGGAATTCACTTAGTAAATCTTGGAAATAAAGTAAAAATATGGTCTTTTGAGGAAGAAGAAAGAGACTTAATAAATAATGAAAAAAAATGTAAATTTTTACCTGAAGTAAATTTGCCAGATGGAATTTATTGTTCAACAGATTACAAAGAAGTAATTGATGGAACGGATTTCATATTACATGTAACTCCATCAAAATTTACTAGATCTATAGTTAGAGATTACAAAAAATATGTAGAAAATAGACCAATAGTAATTTGTTCTAAAGGATTAGAAAAAGAATCTTTAAAAACCTTAGATGAGGTTATTTTAGAAGAAATACCAAATGCTAAAATAGCTGTTTTATCAGGACCAAGTCATGCTGAAGAAGTTAGTACAGGTCAACATACTTTACTTGTTTGTGCATCAAAGGATCCTAAAGTTTTAAAGACAATTCAAGATACTTTTATGTGCGACATAATGAGAGTTTATACGTCAAATGATGTTAAAGGTGTAGAGATAGGTGGAGCATTAAAAAATATAATAGCATTTTGTGCTGGTGCTGCAGTAAGTTTAGGATTAGGAGATAATGCTTTTGCTGCTTTGCTTACAAGAGGCTTAAGTGAAATTACTCGTTTAGGTGTAGAATTAGGAGCACAAAAGGAAACGTTTTATGGTTTAAGTGGATTAGGAGATTTGATAGTAACTTGTGCAAGTAAACACAGTAGAAATAGAAAAGCAGGTATATTAATAGGGCAGGGAAAAACATTAGAAGAAACTCAAAAAGAAGTAGGTATGGTAATAGAAAGTATAGATAATATAGATATAGCTTATGAACTTAGTAAAATATACAATGTAGATATGCCAATTGTCGAAACTGTATATAAAGTTATTTATGAAAATTTAGATGCAAAAGATGCAGTTCCAAGATTGATGAATAGAGCCAAAAAAATAGAAGATTAGTATGGAAACCTTTCATATAAATATTTAATAATTTCATTTGCATTAGATGAATCAACTTTTACAATAACTCCTTCATCTAAAGAAAACCACAAATTCAAATCATAATCTTCAATATTATCAATATATGCACCTATAAGTTCAGCAATTTCGATAGGGTTGCTGAATTTTTTTTCCCAACTATTTTCATTAATATTTAAATTATTATTATAAAATTTACTTAAAAATCTATTAATTTCGCCATTTTTATTGCTATTTAAATTTACAAAAGCTATCATTTAAAACTCCTTTTTATATTATTATAGAATAATTTTTTAAAATTATACAAACACTATATAAAATATATAATTGGAGGTTTGTAATGCAAAAATTTAAAAAAATAGCTTATATTTTTCTTGGTGTTATTATAACTGTAATAGCTTTTACAATATTTTCAAATGCAGCTAAGACTAATAATACAGACGTTAGAGAAAAAACTTTATCTGAAATTCAATATTTTGAAAGTAAAATCGTTTATATGTTTAATGCATTAAATAATATAGAATTCAGTAATTACAAAATTTCAGTGGAAGATATAAGTGAAAAATCTAAAAAATCATCAGAAAGTTCATCAGGAGCTGGAAATGGTAGCGATGATTCCTCAAGTCAAAGCTCTGATAGTTCTTCTAGTGGTGATAGTTCATCTTCAAGTAGCGAAGGATCATCTTCGTCTTCTGGTAATGAATCATCTTTAGATAATACAAAAAAATACAGTTTGGAGATGAAAGGCGTATTAAATTCTAAAGATAAAATAAATTGGGACTATATAAAAAGTGAAGCTGAATTACTTCAAAATTCAATTTCAACCATGACATTAGATTTATATGAAATAAGTCTTAATAATAATGATATATTAAATTTCAGTAGTGAATATGATAATTTATTAATTCAAATAAAAAAAGAAGACAAACAAAAAACATTAAATGAACTTACAAAATTATATGCATATATTCCAAAGTTTATAAAAAATTGTAATAAAAATGAACAATATGAAATTATTGTTAATACTAAACTTAATATATTTAATGCATATGCAATTTTAGATTCTGAAGATTGGGACACTATGAACAAGCATTTACAAATGGCTAATAATAAGTTTTCAAAACTATTAACAGATATTAATTTAAAAAATGATAATCAATATTTAATAAATAAATGTTATATTTCACTTAATGCATTGCAAAATTCAATAGAAAAGAAAGATAAAGAAGTTTTTCTAATTAAATATAAAAATGTACTAGAAGATTTGAATAATATATGATATAATAAAAAACAGAGTAAATTGAATAGTCGCTGGTAAAATTCGAAAGGATTTACGAGAGGAAAGTCCGGGCTCCATAGAGCAAAGATGCTAGATAACGTCTAGTGAGGGTAACCTTAAGGAAAGTGCAACAGAAAATTACCGCCTTATTTTATAAGGTAAGGGTGAAAAGGTGAGGTAAGAGCTTACCGCTAGTATGGTGACATACTAGGTCAATGTAAACCCCATCTGGAGCAACACCTAATTTAGAAGATTAAGCCTGCTCGGCGCCTTCTTATTTGCGTGGCTTGAGATATATAGCAATATATATCCTAGATAAATGACTATTTTAAATGACAGAACCCGGCTTACAGATTTACTCTTTTTTATTTTTATTGAAGTATAATAGACTAAATACAATATATTATTTTTTGAATTTATGGCTTTATAAAAAAACAAGAACACATTTTCGTAAAAAAGACTTGATTTTTTTTTTATTTGTGATATAATATAGAAAATTTATTTTATTCTTTAAATTTCCCCATAAAAGTAAAATTAAATAAATTAATAATAAAGGAGGATTTTATGACAAATTTCGAAAAAATGACTTTAGTAGAATTAAAAGAACTTGCTAAAGAACATAATGTAAAAAATATTTCAAAATTAAAAAAAGAAGACTTAATTACTGTATTAAGTCAAGTAATTAATCCTAATAGTGATATGGACGAAGTAGAAGAAATAATAGATAATGATATAGAAGAAATTAAAGAGAAAAAAGAAATAGTAGAAAGAAAATATGATAAAAATGGTGAACCTATAGTGGATTATAAATTAACTAATGAGACTGACGAAATAGTAGAGGGAATTTTAGACATTTTACCAGATGGATATGGATTTTTAAGAGGGGAAAATTATTTATCTAGTCCAAAAGATGTATATTTGTCTGCAATTCAAATAAAGAGATTTAGATTAGATAATGGAGATATTGTAAAAGGAATTTCTAGATTAAAAGAAGGGGAAAAATTTCCATCTCTAATTTTTGTTGGAGAAGTTAATGGAGAACATCCAGAAAAAGCAATGAAAAGAAAAAGATTTGATGAATTAACTCCAATTTATCCAAAAGAAAAATTAAAACTAGAAACAGTTTCAAATGAATATGCAATGAGAATGATAGATTTAATTTCACCAATTGGAAAAGGTCAAAGAGGAATGATCGTTGCCCAACCAAAAGTAGGAAAAACAACATTAATCAAAAAAATTGCAAATAGCATATCAAAGAATAATCCAGAAGTAGAACTTATAGTATTGCTAATTGATGAGCGACCAGAAGAAGTTACAGATATGAAACGTTCTATCAAAGGACAAGTCATTTACTCTACTTTTGATGAATTACCAGAACATCATATAAAAGTTGCTGAGATGGTTCTTGAAAGAGCCAAAAGATTAATAGAACAAAATAAAGATGTAGTAATATTATTAGACAGTATTACAAGATTAGCAAGAGCGTATAACTTAGTAATTCCATCTTCTGGGCGAACTCTATCTGGTGGTTTAGATCCTGCAGCATTACATAAACCAAAGAAATTTTTTGGTGCAGCAAGAAATATAGAAAATGGTGGAAGTTTAACAATTCTTGCTACAGCATTAATTGATACAGGTAGCAGAATGGATGATGTTATATTTGAAGAATTCAAAGGTACAGGTAATATGGAAGTTCATTTAGATAGAAAACTATCTGAAAAACGTATTTTCCCAGCAATTGATATAAATAAATCAGGAACAAGAAGAGAAGATTTATTACTTACTCCACAAGAATTAGAAACAGTATATGCTTTAAGAAAAGCAATGAATAGTATGCCTGTTTCAGATGTTACAGAACAAATATTAAATCTAATGACACAGTCAAAAAATAATGATGAATTTTTAACGAAGATTGATTCTTTTATTAAAAAATTTAAATAATAGATTATAAGATATTTACATAAATTTAAAATAGTGATATAATTTATAAACTACAAGGACTATAAGGTCAGTAGAATAAGCTTAAAATGACTTGCCAGAGGGTCAGAAAAAATCAACTAATTTATGGAAGGTGGTTTAATGAGCAAAGTAACAAAACGGTTGGCACTCTCGACAGTAATTTCTGTTTTAATAGTAGTGGCAATTATACCAGGTTTTTGTAAACACATTCTGAGGATGAAACCATCTAAAGAAGAAATTAAGGAATTATCTTCATTAGCTGACTATGTTATGCAATCTGATTCAGGGCTTAATATTCATGATTTTTGGGAAATGTCATCGATACTAAGTGAAGAAAAGAAAACTAATTCTGGATCTGATTCCAAATTAGCCAAAGCATATCACGTGGAGATAAGCTATGGACCCATGGAAAAAGATGAGGTTACTGGAACTATTCACAGAAATATAAATTTATGTTTCAGTTCATCTAAATTCTTTGGAAAATTCCAGTTTAAGTACCCTATAATTTCTACAGAGGATGGCAACATAAGTATTGAGATGAAAATGAAAACCGGTAAGTATATTAATTATCGTTGGTACGAATATTTAATTTATTGCGTACTTGGAATTCCTATTGTATATGGAATAATGGCTATCATTAATGATAAAAAAAAATAACAAATGCTTGCTCTGGCAACGAGCAGTGTGTAAAAGCACTGCTCGTTTAGCATTAACAAATTTAAAATAATATTTTCAAAATAATTTGTCCTACTCCTTTTTGCACAAAACTTTGATAATACAGACTTTTAAAATTATATAATTTTTCTATTGACAAACTATTGTTTTTATAATAATATACAAACAATAATTCTCAAATATAGTAAATATAAAAACTAATAATAAATGTAATAATAAGAACTAAATTTTTATGAAAAGGATGTGTTCTTATGAAAGAAAAGAAAAATGAAATTATACTTTTTGAAAATCAAAATGTAAAACTTGAAGTGAATATGAAAGATGACACAGTATGGCTAAATAGACAACAACTGGCAAAATTATTTGATAGAGACATAAAAACAATTGGTAAACATATTAATAATGCTTTAAATGAAGAACTAAAAGATATTC
>CANRHX010000028.1 GCA_947630545.1 uncultured Clostridia bacterium | reverse complement strand
CAATGCTCGTCTCTTCTAAACCTGGCACTAATGGCACAAAATGTGTCAACCAAACCCGGAACCAATGACACAAAATTATTTATTTGTATAATAAGTCTCGCCAAATCCATATACAACTTTATAGTAAATTCCTAAAAAGTCTGGATCCTCTTTTGAATTAAATTCATATGTTGGTTCTAGGATAATATCTAAATTGTTATTAATTACTCCCCATTTACCATTTTGTTGTATACCAGCAAATCCAAATTCATTAAATTCTGTAACTCTGTCATATTTACACTCTAACTTAATTTGTCCATTTTTATCTTCAAAGCCCCATTTTCCATCTTTAGAGATTGCAAATAATTGATTATTACTATAAACCTGTTTACTATCTACTTGTTCTCCATTTTCTGTTATATATACAGCTTCTTTGCCATTATATATTTTTATATATTCATTAGTTTTGGTAACTATAGCTGATTTCATTTCACATATTTTTTCCAAACTTTCTGAATAAATTACTGTTATATCTTCAGATGATATTGAAGCTTGAATTAATTTTGTATTATTAATTTTTTGAATTGAACTATATTGCAAATCAATTATTACTTTTCCTGTATCATCTATAATTCCTAGATTTCCTTTTCTATCTGATACCATAAAATAATTATTAAATAAATATTCTATATAACTATATTCTGATTTTACTAACTGTTTTCCATTAGAATCTTCAATTCCATATAATGTTTGTTTTTCATCACTTGTAATTACAATTACATATTTCCCATCTTCTACACTTAATTTAGATGTATTGGCTGATATGTTTGCTTTATTACCTTTTGGATCTATTACTTGAGTTTCTCCGCCTACTTCTTTTAAATATAGATATTTACCATTTATATCAATTTGAGAATATTTTGTTTGAACTATAATGTTTCCATCTATGCCTGCAACGCCATATTTTTTACTTTTTTCTATTATGAATATGTTATTATTTTTATTATATTCTATTGATTGATATTCATTATTTATAATTTGGTCACTATTTTTGTATACTCCATATTGTCCATTTTTTGAAGCTAATAAGAAAATATCGTTATCGTTTTTTATATCAGTTATTCGTGATAATTTGTTATATTCATTTTTTAATATTTCGTTTCCTGAAACATCTATATAACCATATCTATAACCATCTTGTGTTTTTACTCCGACTATATATCCTGATTTTTTATATTCATTGTCTTCTGAATAGTATTCATCAACATCAACGGTCTCATATTCAATTGGTATTATAACATTACCTTTTATATTTATTACTCCATATTTCCCATCTTTGGCTACTAATAGTTCTCCTTCTTTATATTCTAGAGCATCTAATTCTTCATAAATGGCATCTGTTATTTCATTTCCACTATAATCTAACAATCCATATTTTCCGTTCTTTTTATACCTCAATACACTCTTTTCATACATAAGGTTACTTGCAATGTTTTTTAGTCTAATACTAGAAACTTCTTCATAATTTGAAAATTGTTCTTCACCTTTTTCATTATATATTTTTGTTTCATTATCTTTTATTGTACATACAAATACTGATTTAGAGGGATTTGGTATTACTACGCTTTCATATTTAGGTTCTATTAAGACATTTGCTTGCTTATCTATTACCCCATATTTACCATCCTTCTGTAATACAAAATAATTATATTCTTTTACTTCTTCAATACTATATTTTTTTCCTTCTTCTTCTGCGCCTAATATCATAAACACTATTGCTAATATAACTATTAGGGCAAATATTAAAACTGTTATTATTTTTTTCTTCTTCATTTTAATACAAAACCTCTCTTTTACTATTCTTCTGTTTCCTTTTTTAAAGGATTTTTACAAGCTTTTACTTTTATAATTCTTTTATCTTCATATTCTTCTATTTTATATGTTACCATTTTTGTCTCTATAATTGGTGTTTCTTCATCTTCTGGAATTCTTCCCATTTCTTCTTGTAAGAATCCTGAAAGTGTATCATAATCTCCTTCTGGGATTTTTGCATTTAATAATTTGTTTACATCATGTATTGTCATGCTTCCACTTAATATATAGGTATTTTCATCTATTTTTTCGAATTCTTCTTCAATTTCATCATACTCATCATAAATATCTCCTACTAGTTCTTCTAATATATCTTCCATGGTTATTAGTCCTGCAGTTCCGCCATATTCGTCAAGTATAATTGCAATTTGCTTTTTATTTTTTTGAAGTTCTTTAAATAATTCATTAATTAATTTATTTTGAGGAACGAAATATGCTTCTTTCATTGCATTTTTTACCCTAAATGTCTTTTTATGCATATTTTTTAAAACGTCTTTTATATATAAAATGCCTTTTATTTCATCTATTGTTTCATCATAGACTGGTATTCTACTATATTTATAATCTTCTTTAGAAATTTCATCTAACAAATCCTCTGTTTTGGTATTTATATCAATGGCAAAAATATCAGTTCTGTGTGTCATTATTTCTGAAACTGTTATATCATTAAATTCAAATACATTGTTTATTAGTTCTTTTTCTTCTTCTTCTATAGTTCCTTTTTCTTCGCCTTGATCAATCATCATTTTTATTTCTTCTTCTGTTACAGTTTCCTCATCTGTTTCGTTTACTCCAAATAATTTTGAAATACCATTTGTTACAAATGTTAATAATTTAACGAATGGAGCCGTTACAACTGATATAGCTCTAATTACTCCTATAGTTCCAAAAGCTATCTTTTCATAATTTTTCATAGCTAGTCTTTTTGGAACTAGTTCGCCAAATACTAATGTAAAGAATGATAGAATTATTGTTATTAGTATTATTGATATTGTTTCCCACACTTGTATTGAAATAGATGGTATTAAATTATTTAGTATAACTGATAAATGAGTTGCAAATGCTTCAGATGCAAATGCACTTGATAAGAATCCTGCTAATGTGATTCCTATTTGTATTGTTGCTAAAAACTTGCTTGGTGTTTTTAACATTTTTTCTATTTGCTTTGCTTTTTTGTTTCCTTCTTTTGCTTGTTTTTCTATTTTTGCATCATTTAATGATATAAATGCTATTTCACTTGCTGCAAAAAATGCATTTAATGCTGTTAATATTATTAAAATAACTATTTGCATATTTTTTTAGTTTCTCTCCCTTTGTTTTATTTTTAGTATTGTCTTGCCCAGATTACCATATGTTTTGCTTCTTTTCCGCATACTACACATTTATTGTTTATATGTTCTT
This sequence comes from uncultured Clostridia bacterium, assembly GCA_947630545.1. Lineage (GTDB taxonomy): Bacteria > Bacillota > Clostridia > TANB77 > CAG-508 > CAG-269. The sequence goes on along the minus strand of CANRHX010000028.1, from coordinate 14,016 downwards.
CTTTAAATGGTATGCATCTAGATTTTGCTCCTGTTACTTCATGAATATGATTTTCACATTCGTCATCTCCACACCACATAGCTTTTATATATCCTTGATTTTCAGTAAGATTTTTTTCAAATTCTTCCATATTATGTGCTTGAGTAGTCCTCTTTTTAACATTTTCTAAACACATATTATACATATTTTTTTGTATGTCTTCTAAAAGCTTTTCTAATTCTTCTTCTAAATTATCTAAATTTATATCTATTTTTTCAAGCGTATCTCTTCTAACTACAACACATTTGTTGTTTTCTATATCTCTTGGTCCCATTTCTATTCTTACTGGTATTCCACGCATTTCCCAATCATTGAATTTGTATCCTGGTGAATATTGATCTCTATCATCTAGTTTTACCCTAAATTTACTATTTAATGTATTATATAATTGTTTTGCTTTATCCAACACTCCTTCTTTTTGCATTTGAATTGGTACTATTACAACTTGGATTGGAGCAAGTTTTGGTGGCACTTTTAACCCTCTATTGTCTCCATGTGCCATAATCATAGCTCCTATTAATCTGATTGAAATTCCCCATGAAGTGTGATAAGCATATTCTTCTTTTCCTTCTTTATTTTGAAATTTTACCCCAAATGGCTTTGTAAAATTTTGCCCTAAGTAATGAGATGTACCTGCTTGTATAGCACGTCCGTCATGCATTAGTGTTTCTACTGTATATGTATCTACTGCTCCAGCAAATTTTTCTAAATTTGTCTTTTTCCCTTTTATTACTGGAATTGCTAATAAGTCTTCTATCAAATTTGCATAAACGTTTAACATTTCTATAGTTGTTTCTCTCGCTTCTTGTTCTGATGCATGCATTGTGTGTCCTTCTTGCCAATAGAATTCTCTACTTCTAAGTATTGGTCGTGTTTCTTTTTCCCATCTTATTACATTACACCATTGATTATATTTCATAGGTAAATCTCTCCATGAATTTATCCATTTTGCATACATTCTACAAAACATTGGCTCAGATGTTGGTCTTGCATATAACTTTTCTTCTAAATTTTTTCCTCCACCTTGTGTTACCCATGCTACTTCTGGTGCAAATCCTTCTACATGTTCTTTTTCAGTTGTTAAGTAGTGTTCTGGCATGAACATCGGAAGTGCAATGTTTTCTACTCCTCTTTTTTTGAATTCATTGTCTGCGTATTTTTGAATGTTTTCCCACATTGCATATCCATACGGTCTGTAAGCTATAAATCCTTTTACTTCTGTATAGTCTGCAAGTTCCGCTTTAATTACAATGTCTGTAAACCATTGTGCAAAGTCTTCTTCAATGTTTGTAATTTCTTTTACGAATTCATCCTTTTTCATTTACATTTACCCCTTCCTTAATTCTAGCAATAGTTATATGGGCATTTTACTGATACATTCTTCCCATATATCTGCAACTGATTTTAAACTATCAATATTATACTTGGTTTTCTCTTTTTTTTCAATGGTTTTTGTAAATTTATAAGAATAAAGACCTTAGTACCTTGTGTAAGATACTAAGATCTTATTTTATATTAAATTTAGTGACTAAACTTCCATTATAATTGGTATTATCATTGGATCTCTTTTTGTTTTCATAAAAATATAATCTCTTAAATTTCCTCTTAAATTGGTTTTTATAGTTCCCCAATCTCTAATTCCTTGTTCTTCACACTGTCTAATTTCATGTTTTACAACAGATTTAACATCATCCATTAAATTCTCATTTTCTCTAACATATACAAATCCTCTTGAAATAACATCAGGTCCAGCAATAACTTCTCCTGTGCTTGAATCCATTGTTAAAACAATTATAATCAATCCATCTTGTGATAAATGTTGTCTGTCTCTTAAAACAATATTTCCTACATCACCAACTCCAAGTCCATCTACAAATACTCTTCCACTAGGAACTGTTCCATTTATTTTTGCCTCATCTGGTGTTAGCTCTAATACTCTACCATTTGACATCATAATAATATTTTCTTTACTTATTCCCATACTTTGAGCTGTTTCACTATGTGCTTTTAATTGTCTATATTCTCCATGAACTGGTATAAAAAACTTTGGTTTTGCTAGTGCTAAAATTAATTTTTGTTCTTCTTGGCAAGCATGACCTGAAACGTGAACATCGGCAAGTGAACTATATACAACTTCTGCTCCAATTTGCATTAAGTCATCTATTACTTTAGAAATAAATTTTTCATTCCCTGGTATTGGTGTTGCAGATATTATTATTAAATCATTAGGTGTTATTTTTACCTTTCTATGGTCACCTGCTGCCATTCTAGTTAATGCTGACATAGGTTCTCCTTGGCTACCTGTAGTAATAATAACCAATTTATCGTCTGTATACTTACTTATCATATCTATGTCAATAAATAAATCTTCTGGGCAGTGTATATATCCTAATTCTCTTGCTGTGTTTATCATATTAATCATACTTCTACCACATACTGCAATTTTCCTTCCATTTTCTACTGCTGAATTCACAATTTGTTGAACTCTGTGGACATTTGATGCAAATGTTGCAACAACAATTCTTTTTGTACAATGTAAAAATAATTTTTCAAATAATCCTCCCACTGTACTTTCAGACATTGTAAACCCTTTTCTTTCTGCATTTGTACTGTCTGACATTAAAGCAAGAACACCTTGGTTTCCTATTTGAGCAATTCTTCCTAAATCCATCCTTTTCCCATCAATTGGTGTGTAATCAACTTTGAAGTCACCTGTATGAAGTATTGTTCCTACTGGTGTATATATTGCAAGCATTACAGAGTCTGGTATGCTATGTGAGCTTTGTATAAATTCAATTTTAAACTTTCCTAGTGTTATTGTTTCTCCTTGAGATACCTCTATTAATTTGGTACTATTTACTAATCTATGTTCTTCTAATTTGTTTGTTATTAATCCGCATGTAAGCTTTGTTGCATAAATTGGTGTATTGACTTTTTTTAGAAAATAAGGTATTGAACCTATATGATCTTCATGTCCATGAGTAATTACCATTCCCTTTAACTTTTCTTGATTTTTCTCAATATATGTTATATCTGGTATTACTAAATCTATTCCAAGCATGTCATCTTCTGGAAATGATATTCCACAATCTACTATTATCATTTCGTTTTCGTATTCAAAAGCCGTTATATTTTTTCCAACTTCATGTAATCCACCTAATGGAATTATTTTTAATTTTGAGGTTTTAAATATTGATTTATTTGTATTATTTCTTTTTGTCATTTGCCTTGTTCCTACTACTAACAGTTCTTTAGATTGTTCATTTGATTTTTTACTTCTTGTTCTATTTTGATTTTCACTTTTTGTATTTCTTGACTTATTAACTGGCCTGCTTATTTCTCCTTCTTTTTTTGTATTTTTTCTTACATAAGGTCTTCTTGGTTTTTGACTATTAAACTTATCATTTGTTAATTCTTTATTTTTCTCTTCCATAATTCTTGTATGATTTTTTATCATACTCTCCTTTCTATATTTTGTAGTTTTATCAGCACTTTAAAATCATAATATAAAAAATTAGTTTCGCATATAAACTAATTAAAACAACTATTTATTAAATATAATTATTTTCATATGTAAATAAAGCTTATTTAATACATCTCTAGCATTAATATAAACTTGAAATTAATAAATTTTAATAATTTTCCGCACAATATAATTATTTACAAATCTCTTACTTTAATACATAAATTAGTTCTCTTACTTTTAAAGTATTAATAAAATCTCTTACTTTGCCCTCATGGCAACAACTGGTAAATATTATATAACATATTTTGTAAAATGTCAAATATTTGACTAAACCCAACTTATACAGTATAATACCTTTATGAAAAAGTTAATAGTAAATGAAAATTATGATGGAAAAAAATTAAATAAATTTTTATTTGATAATATCCCAAATCTTTCACAAAATTTATTATATAAAACATTAAGAAAAAAAGATATCAAAATAAATGGAAAACGTGTAAATGAAAATGTTTCTGTTTATTTAGGGGATGAAATTTTAGTTTATATATCTGATGAATTATTATCAAATGCACCTAACTTAGATATTTTTTACGAAGATGAGAATATTATAATTATAAACAAGCCTGTAAACATTGAAGTTACTGGCAATGCCAGTTTAACAACTCTTGTTCATTTAAAATATCCTGAAGCAAATTTTAAACCTATGCCCTGCCATAGGTTAGATAGAAATACAACTGGGCTTGTTTTGTTTGCAAAATCTGAAGATACACTTAATATATTACTTAATAAATTTAAAAATCATGAAATTGAAAAGCATTATTTAGCTTTAGTTTATGGCATTCCTAAAGAAAATTATAAAAGATTAGAAAGCTATTTATTTAAAGATAATAAAAAATCAATGGTTTATATTTCTAATGAATTTAAAAAAGGATACCAAAAAATTATAACTTCTTATACTGTTTTAGAAAAAAGGAAAAATAACACTTGCCTTTTAGATGTACAAATTGAAACAGGTAAAACTCATCAAATAAGAGCTCATCTTGCACATATAGGTTTACCTATAATTGGTGACCGGAAAGTATGGAAAAAATGAAATAAATAAGAAATTTGGTAAAAAATATCAAATGCTTTGCAGTTACAAATTGAAATTTAATTTTTCCAGCCCAAGTGGTAATTTAGATTATTTGAATGGAAAAGAATTCTCCTTAAAAATTAAGAAAAACTTCTTATAAAATACTTATTTATAAGAAGTTTTTATATTTATTTTTCTTTTAAGTAATTTAAAAATGCATCTATCATTCTTCCCCTATGGCTTATGCTATTTTTTTCTTCACTTGAAACTTCAGCAAAGGTTTTGCCTAACTCACATATAAAAATTGGATCATATGCAAAACCATCATTTCCTCTTGGAAATTGTGCAATCTTACCTTCTGTTTTTCCTTCAAATATATGTTTATCTCCTTTTTCATCTATGTAACAACCTACACATCTAAATCTTGCTGTTCTTTTTTTATCTTCAACCCCTTTTAACATAGTTAAAACTTTATTGACTCTGTCTTCGTCTGTTGCATTTTCTCCAGCAAATCTATGTGAATAAACTCCTGGTTGTCCATCTAGGTAATCAATTTCTAAACCTCCGGTCTTCTGCAATTACAGGTTTTTTTACTAAATTATATATTGCTTCTGCTTTTAATATTGCATTTTCTTCAAATGTAGTTCCTGTTTCATCTACTTCTATATCAAATCCCGCTTCTTCTTGTGATATAACTTCAATATTTAAATTTTTAAGTTTTGTTTTTATTTCTCTTAATTTATTTTTATTATTACTTGCTAATATTATTTCCATATTCTATCTCCATTTACTTTAATTTTTCTCTGTCTTGACATTTTAACATATATGTATAATACCTTAAACCCTTTTATAAATTTATATTAACACAAAAAAAATTAATTAGCAATAATCTTTTATTTTTATTTATAATATGATAAAATACAACAAAATAATATATAAGGAGATTTTGCTATGGAAAAACGTGATAATTATATTGATTGGGATACATATTTTATGCTTATTGCTAAAATATCAAGTATGAGAAGCAAAGATCCAAACACCCAAGTTGGTGCTTGTATTATAAATGAAGATAAAAAAATTGTAAGTTGTGGATATAACGGTGCTCCTAGTGGATTTAGTGACGAACTAATGCCTTGGAATCGTGAGGGTGAATTTATAAAAACTAAATATCCTTATGTTTGCCATGCTGAACTTAATGCAATACTTAATTCTAATGCTGATTTACGTGGATGTACTATATATGTTGATTTATTTCCTTGCAATGAATGTGCTAAAGCTATTATTCAATGTGGAATAAAAAAAGTTATATACTTATCTGATAAATATGATGGAACTAAAGAAAATATAGTTGCTAAAAAACTATTTGATGAATGTGGTATAATATATGAACAATTTGAACCAAGTCAAAGAAGTTTTAATATCGAATTATAAATCTGTGTCATTGGTTCCGGGTTTGGTTGACACATTTTGTGACACTGGTGCCAGGTTTGTTCAGGATCGGGTCTTATATTAATTTTGGAATACGCGTAAGCGATCAAACGAGTGAAACGAGTGCGAATTGGAGCAACTTACAGACTAGTTTTTTATTCTGAAAGTTGCGACACCAAGTATTCCAAAATTAATATAAGACCCGATCCTGAACAAACCTGGCACCAGTGTCACAAAATGTGTCAACCAAACCCGGAACCAATGACATAAATTTGTGTCAACCAAACCCGGAACCAATGACACAGATTATTATTACTTACTATAAAATTCTATATCTTCTTTTTTATATTCTTTAGGTCTTAATCCAAATCTTGTTCTCATATAATCTAGTGATAGCACAATTGCAACCAAAGCACCTAAGCCTACTAGTAAAAATGCCCTTTCCACATTAAATTTTTCTAGAACTGCACTTCCTATTAAAGATAATGTACTTGCAACTATACATCCAATTAGTTCATATATAAACATTATTTTATTTCTAATTTCTTCTGTAGTAAAATTTTTTACATATTTATATTCTACAGTATACCAAGTTGCAGAACACATTTTTAAAACAGCATACATTAATAAAATAATTGGTAACCCTATGCCATTATTAAGTACATTTGCAACAATTCCTATTACTATGCAAGCCATTACATATGATAATGAAATAAATGTTAATGTTTTGTTTTTAAACTTTTTTTGTATCTTCCTACTAAATGTAACAGTTATAGATGCTATTAATGGTAATATTGAAAGTATCATAGAAAATTGTTCTTCTGAAATGCCTTTTGTTATAAGCAAATCCCCTCTATATGTATCTATTATTTTAATTAAGCCGGTAAAAAATGGCACCAAAAATGATATAAGATCTCATCCTGTTAGATTTTACTATGAATTTTACTGATGATTTTAAATCTGATGTATATCCTTTCAATAATTGTGAAGATTTCTTATTCTTTTCTTTATCTTGATTATATATATCTTGGAATTTAAATGATATTATAGTAGAAATCAATGCAAAGCCCATACAGACAAAAATTGGAAGATAATTATTTATTACAAATAAATAACCTGCACAGAGACATGATATTCCATCTAACAAATAATACCAACTTATACCTTTAGAGTCTAATTTCGTATATAAGCCTTCCCCTCCTTTTGTTGCAACAGAATCATATAATAAGTTGGTTTCCGCTATTGTTTTTATATCGTAGCCTAATGCACAAATAAAATCTGCAATAATTATCCCAATCATTCCCGGAGCTAATATTAAAACAATCAAATATAATAAAACTAAGCTATTTCCTATAATTATTCCTTTTTTTCTTCCTAAAATATCAGCAATTGCAACTGAAGGTATTTGCATTATTATTTTAAATAATATATAAAATGCATTTATAATTAATACTTCACTTGCTGTCACTCCTTTAGTTATTGTATAAAATAAAAATTCTATTGAATAAAAGCATAGTAAATCCCATGAAAACATTTTGTAAATGGGAAATAGTTTTGCATTATTTCTTTTTATTTGATTTTGTTTAGTATGTTTATTGACTTTAACTTTGTTTTCTTTTAATTTGTTCATAAATTGACCTCTTTTGTATTTTTCATAAATATTTTTCTTTTTTGTCAAATAATCCCTAAATGACTTAATAATATTTTTAATCCTATTAAAATTATTATTAATCCACCAATAATCTCTGCTTTATTTTGAAATTTATCACCAAATTTATTTCCAATTCTTACACCTAATGTAGACAATATAAATGTAACAATTCCAATTATACAAATTGTACTGAAAATGTTTATTTCAAAAAAAGCAAAAGTAATACCAACAGCTAAAGCATCAATACTAGTAGCTATTGCTAATAGTATCATAGTTTTAAAGTCAAGACTATCACTTCTTTTTTCACTTTCATCATTAAAAGACTCATAAATCATATTTCCACCTGTTATACCTAATAAAATAAAAGCTAACCAGTGATCTATATCTACTACCAAAGTTTGAAAAGTTGTTCCTAATAGAAAACCAATTGTTGGCATTAAAGCTTGAAATATTCCAAAATATAAAGCAATAATAAATGCTTTTTTCCATTCGAATTTTCTTATTGACAATCCCTTGCATATTGAAACTGCAAAAGCATCCATTGCTAACCCTATCCCAAGTATAATAATTTCTAGAATTCCCAATTCATTTTCACCCCAAATAAAATATTATATTACATATTATTTAGGTTATCTTAATAAAATGCCTTAAGTTAATGCTAATTTTATTAATTCGTCTAATAATTCGCTGTACTCTAATCCGTCATTTTCCCATAATTTAGGATACATGCTAATTTCAGTGAATCCCGGTAAAGTATTTATTTCATTTATATATATATCATTAGTTTTTTCATTTACAAAGAAATCTACTCTAGCAAATCCTTTTCCAGAAATTGCTTTAAATGCTTTTATTGCTAACTTTCTAACTTTGTTTGTTAATTCTTTGTTTATATCTGCAGGAATTATTAGTTTTGATTCTGAATTTTTATATTTTGCATCAAATGTATAGAAATCTTCAGCTGGTCTTATCTCTCCTAAACAAGAAGCTTTTACATCTTCATTTCCTAATACAGAACATTCTATTTCTTTTCCTACAACATTTTCTTCAATGAGTATTTTACTATCAAATTTTGAAGCATAATCTATATGTTTTTTTAAGTCTTCAATATTATTTGATTTATTTATTCCAACAGAAGATCCAGAATTTGATGGTTTTATAAACATTGGAAATTTTAATTTATTATATATTATTTGGCAAATATTGTCTAATGTGTCCTCTTTTTCATTAAAGTTTTCATCAATATATATATAATTTTTTTCATTTTTTCTTATATAGACATATTTTGATTGTTTTATTTTAGCTTTGTCAAATATTATTTTTGCATAAACTTTATCCATTGCAATTGATGAAGCAAGCACTCCGACATCCTACAGTTGGTATTTTTAATAATTCAAGCATTCCTTGAATTGTTCCATCTTCTCCATATTTTCCATGTAATATTGGAAATACCACATCTAGATTTTTTAAATATGAAATTATATTATCTATAGCTACTATATTTTGCTCTATTTTATAATCTTTTGGAATTTCTTTACAACTGTACCAATTTCCTTCTTTATCTATATATATTTGAAATATTTCGTATTTATTTTTATTTAAGTTTGATATTACTGATGAGCCAGAAATGACAGAAACATCATGCTCTGTTGACATTCCACCAAATATAACTCCCACTTTTAATTTACTCATGTTATTTCCTCCTTTATTACTAAATAATATATTCATTTTCCTTATGTTCTTTATTATTCTGTTCTTCTTTTAATCTTAAATAATCAACTTCAAAATCATATGTAATTTGTGTTCTTCCTCTATGCCATTTTCTTTTGCTCATCATCTCTTCATCATATTTTACTATAAAATCAGTATCTAAAATAACATACTCTCCTGCTGGTAATATTTGATTTTTAGATAATTCTCCAGTCATTCCAGTTGCTTCTTTAGTCGGTCTTATATCCTTTTCTTCTTTATCTACATCTATATATGTATAATTTACTTTATTAGGTTTTAACAATCTGCCCACATTTTTTTCTCTTATGTCTAGCCATACTATCCCTCTGTCTCTCATATCACAATATATTTTGAATAACACATCATAAATTTGTTTTCTACTTAAATTCTCCCACCAGTCCTTGTCTACAAGATTTTGAACTTCTAAAAAATAATATTCTTCATCATCAAATTTCATGTCGCCTTTTTCTTTTTTAAATTTTCTTCTTATAATTGGCTGTAATATTCTTGGATCATTGGGAATTTCATTATATCCTCTTTCTTTTCCAACTTTTAAAATATAATCTCCTATTTTAAATGATTTTGAAAAATTACCGCTTCCTATTGGTTCTATATTATCTATATTAATTTTCCCATTGGAATGTTCCATTAATTCGTTTATTATAGTTTTTATAATATTTGCTTTAGTTTCATCATATTTTCCAAATATCAATATTGAAAAACATTCACTATCATATCTATTAAAAAGTTCTTGACATATCTCCTTATATTCAGTAATTTCATTGTCTAATGGAAAATTTATAAAGAACTTTGGTCCAATCTTTTTTATTTCTTCTTTAAATTTTTCCATTTTATCAAACCATTTAAAATCATAATATTTTTCATCAATACTTTGTTCTTTGTTTTGTATTATATCTATATTTCTAACAAGTGCTTCATCTATTTGCTTTATTTGTTTATCTGATGCTCCAGTTGATAATCTATCAATTTGGTTCATTACATATGGAAAATATGAACCACTATCTATAATGATATTATCAATATTTTTTATTAATAAATCTAGTAAATCTTCCTTTTTTTCTATAATTTTTAACTTTTCTATTAGCAAAATAATCTGATCATATTCTACTTCAAAAGTTGTTAAATTTTCAACAAAAAGTTCTTGGATTCGTTTTTTATATTCATCTTCTGGAACTAGTTCTCTAAATGCTATTTCTCTTCCTTCTGTCTTTTTTAAAACTTCAGAAAAATTTTTTAAAACCATTTCTTTTATTTCTTGATATACATAACAATATTCTTTTAATAAAGTAGATGTCATGCAATGTGTATTATTAAGTATTTTATTAAAATTATTTATAAAAAATTCTTTGAATTCATCATCTAATATTATTCTTCTCAATGTTTCATCATCTAAAGTTATTTCATTAACATTATATTTTTTTGTCATTATCTCCCTTCTCTCTTTTATAAATCAAATAAACTTTTTATTGCTTCCTTATAGATTTTTTTTGCTACCATATAATTTTGTTCATTTGCATTCATATAGTTATCTAACATTACACCAGAATTAATTTCTAAAACATATAATTCGTTATTAGAAGTTTCAATTATGTCAATACTTCCGAATTTAATATTTATTTTGTTTGAAACATCTTTAGCTATTTTTATTATTTTTTCTTTAAGCACATTATCATCTACTTCTTTCGCTGTTGCACCTTGTGATAAATTGAACTTCCAACTATATTCAAATGTTTCTTTATTTTTCAAGATTATATCATATTTTGAATCATTTAACTTATTTGCAAAAAATTTAGGATTAAATTCTATTAATAATTCTCTTATACTTCTTTTTCCATCACCAATTACTTTTGGAATATTTTTTTTATATACTAATTTACTTTCACCATTTAACATTATTACTCTATATTCATGCTTTATTTGATAAAATGGACACATACTTAAAGAATAGTTAGTAGTAAATAATTTATTTAAAACATTTTCTATTTGATTCAAATTAGTTATGTCAAATACATCTTCTCCACAAGTTCCACTATTTGGTTTAATTACAATATGATTGTTGTTTTTTATAAAATAATCTTTTACATACTCATATGTGTTTAATCCTACTGCATAGTCCTCAGAATTTTGTGGACTATAGATAATTTTGTGTTCAATTACAGGAATGTTTTTATATTTTAAAATATTATACAAAGCAGATTTATCATCTGCAAGCAATCCTATACAATGTAAATTTAAATCAAACTTATAACCTGAAATAAATCTAATATTTCCATCTTTTTCTAAAATTACAACCCAATCTTGAGATAAAAAAGTACATTTAATATTATTTTCTTCACAAACTTCTTGAATTATTTTTTTTAGATTTTTAGCCATGTTTACGAAATTTCCTTTCCTATATATAAATTGGTTTATGCGTTGTTATATCCTTTTGCTATAAGTGATTCTTCTATTTCATTTACTCTTTTAATAAGAGATATAAAAAATTTTCCAAGTATTATTTTGGTATTTTTTATATTCATAGATATATTTTTTGCTTTACAAGCTTCTTTTACTTCAGATAAATCTTTTTTTAATACTGGTATCATAGATAAAGATATGCATACCATTATTTTTATTTCCTCTGTATTTATTTTGAAGATTTTTAATGGTGAACACAATAATTGTATGGTTTCCGCTACTCCGAGTAACACTTGTTGTTTTAGAATATATTATTGTTATATTACATACTATAATTAACTTAATTCCTATCCATATTGCATTTATATATTCATCTAATATACAATTAATTATAAATGTAAAAATTATAAATGGCATAACTTTTAAAGTGCTAATTAAAACTTTTTTTATTTGTAATTTCGCAAACAGTAAAATCGCCAGATTAATCAAAATAAATATTAAAATTAATTCATTATTAGGAAAAAAGAAGACACTTGTACTGTATAAAATAAATATTAAAAAACTAATTAGCTTTTTCATTGTAAAGCTTCACCTTCAATTCTTTTACTAGTTCATTTACTGTAAATTCTTTTAAGTCTAAATTAATTCCATTTTCTTTTAGTTTAATTAAAAGATCTAGTATTGTTGGATTTTTTATTCCGAAATCTTTTAATAAATATGCTTTATCCATTAATTCTTCTTTTTTAATTTCATGAATTATTTTTCCATCGTTTAATATTAAAGTTCTATCTGCAAGTAATATTTCATCTGCGATGTTTGTTATACATATTATTGTAAATCCATCTTCTTTTAGTTTTTTTATTATGCCATAAATTTTTTCTTTTCCTTGGCTGTCAATCATTGTAGTAGGTTCATCTAAAATAATATATTTTGGCTTTTTAGCTAAAACTTCTGCTATCATTATTCTTTGTTTTTGTCCTAAAGATAATGAATATAAATCGCTTTCTTTAAATTCAATCATTCCTACTTCTTTTAAAGCATAATTTATTCTGTCTTCTATTTCTGATTTTTCCATATTTTTTAGAGAAAATGAAAGTTCATCATATATGTTATTAAATATAATTTGATTTTCAGGGTTTTGAAATACAATTCCTACTTCTTTTTTACCTTTGGATACTTCTAAATCATCAATATAGATTTCTCCCTCTTTTAGCTTAGTAATTCCAGAAATCAATTTACCAATTGTAGATTTTCCTGATCCATTTTTCCCAACAATTGCAACTATTTCTCCATCTTTAACTGAAAAATTTATGTTATTTAATACTTTATCTTCACTACTTTTGTACTTAAAAGAAACATTCTTTAATTTAATCATCATTACTCCTTATATATGTATCAAATGGTTTTCTTAATAATTTTTCAATAAATAAAATTACAACTATATGTATTGGAACCATTATAAGTTCTTTTACAAATCTTGTTCCTAATAAAACTATAAAAGCTTTACCTGCTGTTATGCTTACCCATAATGTATTTAGTCCCATATTTACAATGACTGTAACTAATACTACTGCAAGTATTAGTCTTAATACAAATTGTTTGTCTGTAAATGTATCTGATTGTTTTTTGTATAGTAATAATCCATAAATTAATCCTGAAATTGCAGTGCTTATTGTGTATCCTACAAAGTAAGGACCTGTTGGAAATAATGTTGCTCCTATGATATCTCCTAAAACGTTTAAAAGTATTGTCCATTTAGCACCTAACCATATTGCACAAAGTATTGTTGGTATAAATGCTAAACTGATTTTTACAATAGGTGTTTTTATTGATAAAAATCGTGATAAGATAATTTCCATTGCTAATAATATAGCTGTTATAATAATTTTTTTGTTTCTGCTCATATAAAGCCCTCCATTTCTTTTATTTCCGCATAAAAGAAATTAAGGGCTTTTATCTCTTTTTTTCTTTATCAGCGGAATGCGAAAATAAATAAGCGAGTTTTTCTCTTGCCTTAATATCAACTTCCCGTCTATTAAGTCTTAACTATTTATTTTCTACTCTAATAAATTTTATTGACATTATTTTATCATATTTTTTATTTTTTTACAACTATTATTAATTTTTTGATAACATAAATATGATTAATTTATGATAATGTCTTAAGTAGTAACTTTAGAAAATGTCCCAACCAATAAATATTTGTTCTCTAAA
>CANRHX010000027.1 GCA_947630545.1 uncultured Clostridia bacterium | reverse complement strand
CAATGCTCGTCTCTTCTAAACCTGGCACTAATGGCACAAAATGTGTCAACCAAACCCGGAACCAATGACACAAAATTTTGTTTAAATCCATCCAAAACTGTAAATACTAACCAAAAAAGAGGGTGAAATTTATGAAATTAGGGTTAGCATTATCAGGTGGGGGAATAAGAGGAATAGCACATGCAGGAGTATTAAAAGCACTAGAAGAAAATAATATAAAAGTAGATATAATAGGTGGAACCAGTTCAGGAGGAATAATAGCGTCATTATATGCGATGGGGTATTCGCCAAAAAAAATATTTGAAATATTCAAAACATATGCAAATGATGTAATAGAAATAAATTCTAGACCAATAATTTCTGGCATTAGCAGTTTTATGGGAAGAAAAAAAGGAAAATTTATTGGATTCAAAACTGGAAATGGGCTTGAACAAACATATTTAGACTTAGCAAAAACTAATGGACTAGAAAAAATGGTAGATATAAAAATGCCATTAGTTATTCCTGCAGTAGATATGGAGGACTCAACAGAATATATTTTTACAAATTATATACCAAAAGAGAACAAAGACAATGTAAAATATATAACAGATATATCAATTGGAAGAGCAGTAAGAGCTAGTAGTAGTTTTCCAGCTATTTTTTGCCCATGTGATTTTGAATCTCATAGATTTCTAGATGGAGGAGTACTTGATAATGTTCCAGTAACTGAAGTAAAGAAACAAGGAGCAAATAAAGTAATTGCAGTTAATTTTGAAGCAGATGAGATAGATGAAACAAGCAATATAATGGATATTGCCATGCGTACAATTGATATAATGGGAAATAAAATTTCAGAAGAAAGTTTAAGTTCTAGTGATTTAATTTTAACAATAAAGACAGATAAAACAGGTTTGCTAGATATAAAAAATATGGAAAGTTGCTTTGAATATGGGTACAATACAACAATTAAAAATATTAATAAAATTAAAGATATTCTAGCTTAAGTTACTATTCAATTGATTTATTTAAAGGAAATTTGACCATAAAATAGTAACAAAGACATGCAATTTTAATTTAAGGTTTAATATAATAATATAAAAACTGAGGGAGTGTTTTTGATGAATTCTAAATATTTTGATAATGCAGCAACCACCAGAGTTAAAGAAGAAGTATTAAATTCAATGATACCATATTATAAAGCTGAATTTGGAAATCCATCTTCAATGTATACACTAGGAAGAAGTGCTAGAAGAGCAGTAGAAGACGCTAGAAAAAAAGTTGCGAGATTAATAAATTCTGATTCTAAAGAGATAATATTTACAGCTGGAGGATCTGAGAGTGATAATACTGCATTAAAAGGAATTGCACATAGATATAAAGAAAGAGGAAATCATATAATAACATCAAAAATTGAACATCACGCAATTTTAAATTCATGTAAAAGTTTAGAAAAAGAAGGATATAAAGTAACATATTTGAATGTAAACAAAGAGGGTCTTGTAAATTTAGAAGAGTTACGCAATGCAATTAGTGATGATACAATATTGATAAGTATTATGCTAGCAAATAATGAAATAGGGACAATCCAGCCAATAAAAGACATTACAAAAATAGCGAAAGAACATAACATTATAGTTCATACAGATGCAGTTCAAGCATGCGGAAATATTCCAATAGATGTAAAAAAATTAGGGGTTGATTTACTTTCATTATCAGGTCATAAATTATATGGACCAAAGGGAACAGGAGCTTTATATTGTAAAAGTGGAATAGATATAAATAGCTTGATAGATGGAGGACATCAAGAAAAAGGTAAAAGGGCAGGAACTGAAAATGTAGCTGGCATTGTAGGATTAGGTACTGCATGTGAGATTGCAAATAATAGCTTAAATACTCATGAAAAATATTTAAGAAAATTGAGAGATTACTATATTTCAGAAGTAGAAAGAAAAATAGAGGATGTAGAATTAAATGGTTCAAAGCAACTAAGATTGCCAGGAAATGCAAACTTTTCATTCAAAGGAGTAGATGGAGAGGGAATTTTACTAAAACTTGATCAAGTTGGAATAAGCGCATCAAGTGGATCAGCTTGTTCAACTGGAGACCCTGCCCCATCTCATGTTTTAACAGCAATTGGATTAGATGATAATACAGCAAAATCAGCTTTGCGTGTAACTTTTGGTGAAGATAATACAGTAGATGATGTTGATTATTTACTTAATAATTTAGAAAGAATTGTAAAAGAATTAAGAATAAAATAATTTAATTTGTCTTCAATACCTCAATTGCACACTTAATTCCATCAACAGCAGCAGACATAATACCGCCAGCATAACCAGCTCCTTCACCACAAGGATATAGACCTTTAATATTTGATACTAAATTTTCGTTTCTTAAAATTCTAACAGGGGAAGAAGTTCTAGTTTCTATTCCCGTTAAAATACTATCAGGATGTGCAAATCCAGAAAGTTTAGAATCAAAATAAACGATACCTTCTTTTAATGTTTTAGATACAAAATCAGGTAAAATATCATTCAAATTAGATAAGGTAACTCCAGGATTGTAAGTCGGTTTAACACTTCCAATAAATTCAGATTTTCTATTAGCTAAAAAATCTTCAACTCTTTGTACAGGAGCAAAATAATTACTTCCACCTAGTTTAAATGCTTTCTCTTCAAGATTTTTTTGAAAATACATTCCTTCTAAAGGTGAATTACTTTCTAAATCTAAAGGTGAAATGCCAACTAGGAGAGCTGAATTTGCATTTGTACCATTACGCAAAAAATTGCTCATTCCATTTGTTACAATAGTCCCTTCTTCACTGGAAGAAGCCATAACAACGCCACCTGGGCACATACAAAAAGTATAACAAGAATGTTTAGATGGAGAATGATATGCTAACTTATATTCTGCAGGTGGTAACTTTAATTTAGTAATTGAACCATATTGAGCTTTATCTATTTGAGATTGTAAATGTTCAATTCTAACTCCTACAGAAAAATCCTTTTGTTCCATTTTTATTCCCTTTTCATACAGTTTTAAAAAAGTATCTCTACTACTATGACCAATTGCTAAAATAACAGTATCAGTTTCAATTTTTTTACTGCAAAATATTGCAGTAATTTTTCCATTTGTAAACTCAAAATCTGTAACTTTTTCATTAAATAAAAATTCTCCACCTTTTGAAATTATATATTTTCTCATATTTTTAACTATATTTATCAAATTATCTGTTCCAACATGAGGTTTGCTTAAATATAAAATCTGTGTAGGAGCACCAAAGTTTACAAATTCTTGAAGAACCTTTTTACAGTAAGGACTATTTATTCCAGTTGTAAGCTTTCCATCAGAAAAAGTACCGGCTCCACCTTCTCCAAATTGAACATTAGAATTTGTATTTAATTTTCCAGTTTTTAAAAATTCATCTACATCTTTTTTTCTTTCTTCAACACATTTTCCTTGCTCTATTATTATAGGTTTTATGCCACTTTGAACTAAAGTTAAAGCCGCAAAAAGCCCAGCTGGGCCAGCACCTATTATAACAGGTTTGATACTTGAAGTTCTTTTTACAATAATATTAGGTAATTCTACCATTTTTACTTTTGATATATGTTTATACTTATTTTCATCTTTTACTTCTAAATCTACTGAATAAATATAATGCACATCGTCTTTTTTTCTAGCATCAATAGATTTTTTTGAAATGAATATATTTAAAACATCATTTTTGTTTATATGATTTTTTTCTATTGCAAGATTTAATATTTCTTTTTCTGAAAGATCTTTTCTTATTTTTAAATTATTTATTCTAAGCATAATTTAATTAAAATCCTCTCATTAAAATTTAAACTTATTTTAACATAAAAAATAAAGATTATCAATTATTGTATTTTATATATTAATACATTATAATAATAATAAATCGAAATATAAGGAAGGAGATAATAAAAATGATAAATATTTTTATAGCATCAATTATCCTTGCCATTTGGGCAGTAGTATTATTTATTGAAAAAAGTATAGGGTTATCAATGCTTTTATTTGCTGTACCATTTACATTTTTTCTAATAAATATATTAGAAAAAAACAATAAAATTGTAAACAAAAAAGCAAAATTATTAATAATTCCCATAGTGCTTTTATCAAGTACATACTTTATTTATAATAATTCTTTTTTTAATACACTAAATCTTCTAGTTATACCATTACTTGTAATTTTTATGATATGGCAATTATTTGATGAAAATATAGAGATAAAATTTAGTCTAATAGGAAAAATATTTGGGATGCTTTTAACTCCACTAAATTTATTTAGTGAAGCTTTTACAAAAACTAAACAAGAACTTAAAGAAAAATACAAAGCAAGTAAACAATATAAGAATAACGAAAATATAAAAAAAGTAATAAGAGCGATTTTAATAACTTTACCTGTAATACTAGTTGTAATAGCATTGTTATCATCTGCCGATCAAGCATTTGGAAATATATTTAAACAAATATTTTATTGGATTCAAACTGCCATAAATCAGATGCAAATTTCAGTTATTCTAATAAAAATAATAAGTGCTATAATTGCATTTATATACTTATTAGGTGGATTTTATTTTGTTTCACATAAATATGTAAAAAATGAGCAAGATACGGAAAAAACTACAAAATCAAAAGATATATTTACTATGAAAATAATGCTTGGAAGTCTTAATGTAATTTATTTTATATTTTGTATAATTCAACTAAGGGCACTATTTATAAATGATGTAAGCATAAATTATGCCGAATATGCAAGACAAGGATTTTTCCAACTAATGATTGTTTCTATAATCAATCTAGTTACAATATTATATGCAAAGAAAAATGATAAAAAAAGCAAGTATATAAGTATTATGTGTGTAATAATGGTTGCATTTACATTTATAATATTAATATCATCAGCATATAGAATGTATCTATATGAAAGTGCTTATGGTTATACTCTTTTAAGACTTTTGGTATATTTTAGTTTATTTACAGAAGGAATATTGCTAATTCCAACAGTGATGTATATCTTAAATAAAAGAATTAATCTTAAAATAGCATATTTTTCAATTATTATTGTAATATATTTAGGCATGAATTTTATTAATTTCAATAAGATAATTGCAAAAAGGAATGTAGATAGATATGAAACAACAGGTAAGATAGATATTGCTTATATGAATGAAATTATGGGACCAGATACAGTAGAAGAAGAAATAAGACTTTTTGATAATAAAAATTTTAATGATATAACAGAAAATTTAAAAAAAGTGTATTTGAGGACAATGTATAATGAGTTAGAAAAAGAAAGAATGGATTTTAGAGATTTTAATATATCTAAATTATTAGCCAAGGAAGTGATTAAAGCCAAATTAGGAAATGATTTAGAAGTAAATCAAACAATATACGAACTTGAATCTAATATTAACATTAACACTAATACTAATACTCAAAATGATTCAACTAAAAACAAAGATATAATTTGTGGTATTGTAAAGAAAAAGACTGGAAATCAGTTGGAAATTTCGTATGCAAAAGATGCATGGGAATCTCTAGGAATAGTGAATTTTTCAGATAATACAGTAAGAAATAAGCAAAATATAAATGTTGGAGATTGGGTAGAAGTGTCAGGAGTAGTTTCAAGCAATTCTATAACTAATGTTAAAAGTTACGAAGCAGATATGATAACAGTTACTACAGAAAAAAATTATCAAAAAGAGTTGAAAGAAAAACTATTAGGAATAACAAAATTAAATACTGAAATAGTATTTAATTACGAATCCGAAGGTGGAGGAGATGGCTATGTTTTTTGTTCATTAAATTTTGGAGAATATTCAAGTGAACCTGAAGCATATGTAAAAATTAATTATAATGAAAATACACAAATGTATTTGGGTATGGGTAGACATTTACAATCAAATTATGGAATACATAAGTATGAAATTGTTGATGTAACTTTTACTAAACCTGTAACTGATGTGAATAATATCAATGCGAATATGTTTGAATATATTGCAGATTAATAATCATAATACAACCTCTATACGAATACAATTAAACAAATGTAAACGTATGGGGGTTTTACTATATGAAAAATATATCAATAGAAGAACGTGCAGTAAAACTTGCACATTATATAATAGAGTCAAAAGATACAGTAAGAGGGGCAGCTAGAAAATTCGGAATAAGTAAAAGTACAGTACACAAAGATGTTTCCGAAAGGTTAACGAAAATAAATCCAAGTTTAGCAAGGGATGTAAGAGAGATACTTGACGAAAATAAAGCAGAAAGACACATAAGAGGAGGATTAGCAACAAAGATGAAATATAAACATTTAAAAGAAGTATAAAGATTAGTTGAAGAAGATGTTAAAATATGGTATAATTTAAGTAGAGATGTTAAAAAGCAAAATAAACGAAAGTTTATGACGCAAAGCCATAGGTCTAAAAGGAGATAATCCTTATGATAGCTAGGTTGCCTTCCAAAAAAAAGGGAGGTATTTTTTATGGAAAAAAAGAAAGTAATTAAAATAATATTATTTATTGTATTAATTTTAGTAGTTATATTTGTAGGCAACATTATTAGGAAAATGATAATATTAAAAGACATACGTGATAAAGTTTCAAAATATATAAATAATGACAATCATTATGAAAAAATCATTAATAGTTCAGAAGAATCTAAGACTATAACAGAATACTATTGCAAAGGGAATAAAGAGGTGATGTTTTTAACAACAACTTTTAACGACTCAAATAAAGAAAGAAAATTAACTCAGTATTTTGATGGAGAGAAATGTAATACATATTTTGAAACAGAAAATGACAAGGTAGCAACATTAAATTCAAATACAACTCCAATTAAAGTTTTAATTGGTAGCAATGTAGATTATAATGATAGTTTGTGGAATCTATTTTATTTAGCATTAACAACACCTATAGAAAGTGTAAAATATAATAATAAAGAATGTTATTTTTTGAATTCTGAAGCAATGAGAGAGTGTTATGTAGAAAAAGAAACAGGACTAACATTAAGAGCGATAGAAGGAAGGGTTTTGAATTCTGATGGAACTGAAACAGATATAGTAAATGAATATTCTTATGAATTTGATAATGTTGATGATAGTATATTTGTAGAGCCAGATATTAGTGAGTATAAAATACAAGAAAATAAATAATAAATAAAAGAAAGTAACAAAAATTATTGTATTTTTTAGTAATATTTTGTATAATTGTTATGTACTAAAGATAAAGGAGGTGAATTGAAATAGAAGAAAAGAAACCAACCAAAATTAGTTTAGGAATGGCAATATGTATATTTATTATTTTTATTCTTATAGTTGCATTAGGAATTACTTATTATTTTGGTTTTGTAAAAAATAATAACGATAACGAAACAAAAGTAAATAGTACAAACATAGTACAAAATGAAACTAATTTACAGGAAGAAGTAAAAGAAAATATTGAATCAAATACAACTACTAGAAACAACACTACAAGTTCTAATGTAACTTCTAATACTCAAAAAAATTATGTTGGAGCTTATGAATTTAAAGAAATAGTACAAAATCATAATGAAGAAATTGAATTAAGAGATATATATGGTTCATCAGTTAAATATGGAATGGGATATTTATTTTTAAATGAAGACAATACATTTAGAGATGAGATAGATCCTGTATATGAACACGAAGGACAAGTTACAGGAAGATATGTAGCGAATAAAGATAATATTACATTAAATTATGATGATGGAAGCAAAAAAGAATTAGTTTATAATGCACGTGAAAAAACTATAAAATATAATGTTTTTGAAGATTATTATTTAATTTTAAAATCAAAAGATATAAAATTAGCAAATGATGAAAGAAATATAAAAATAGAATTTAAAAAATATATTCAAAAAATACAAGACGATAAGGAAATGGATGAGTTAATTGATATTAGCAATATAGAAATAAATATTTTAAACGAGGAGCAAACTAAAGAATTAATATCAAGAGATAGTTCATCTTATAAACAAGGAGATGTAATGGCTACAATTAACTACAGCGTAAGACCACAAGATGTAAATAATACAAAATGGTTGACTGGTAATGGAACAATAAATGGAGATTTTATTGAAAAGTCAGATAATGTTGTATTAAGAAATGGAAAATTAATAATAATTGGAACTTCTTGGTAATTTATATATAAATTTTACTAAAAAGATAGATATATATAAAAGCATGCTATATAATAGCATGCTTTTATATATGTTATTATTTGTTGTAATTTATTTATAAATTATATAGAAATAATTTTATTTTTATAAGGAAATAGCTGACACACTTTTCTGCAAAAAACGACATATAATATATTAGCCCAAAACAAGAGGTGATAAAATTGAATAAAATAAAAAAAGGAGATATAGTTGGTAGAAAATCCTACGGTAAAGACATCATTTTTATAGTAACAAAAATTATAGGAAATGAAAAAGAAAAAATTGCAATATTAAAAGGCTTATACGAAAGAATAGAAGCAGATAGCGATATATCTGATTTAGAAATTATAAGTAAAAATGAGAAACAAAAGTATTTAACAAATTTAGAAGACAAAATAAATAATAGAATAAAAGAAAGTGAAGAAAAAAACCAAAATTTAAAAGATAAAAGATCTAAAGAAAAAATAATAACAGGTAAAATTCTACATTTAGATGGAGATAGAAGATATAGCCAAAAATCATATATGTACTATAAAAAACTAGGCTTGAATTCAGTTGTAAAAAACATTGCAGAATATAGGCAACCACATGAAGTATATAG
Source organism: uncultured Clostridia bacterium (assembly GCA_947630545.1). GTDB lineage: Bacteria > Bacillota > Clostridia > TANB77 > CAG-508 > CAG-269. Next base: position 11,303 of record CANRHX010000027.1, on the reverse strand, counting down.
ATTATTAGAGTTTTATAACCCAGATATATTAATAGTTACAGGGCATGATGGAATGATAAAAAGAGAAACAGACTACAATAATATATATAACTATAGAAACTCAAAATATTTCATACAAACTGTAAAAGAAGCAAGAAGATATGAACAAGACTATTTAAGAAATATAGTTATATTTGCAGGAGCTTGTCAAAGCTATTATGAAGCAATAATTTCAGCAGGTGCAAACTTCGCGTCATCTCCAGCAAGAATTTTAATTGATTTTATAGATCCATTAATTGTAGCAGAAAAAGTAGCAATAACAGAAAATAATACCTATCTAACAATAGATGATATATATAAAGAATTAAGAGATGGAAAAAGAGGCATAAATGGTATTGGAGCGTTAGGGAAAATGCAAAAAAACAAAATGTAATATTACTGAAATAAATTTGTAATATAAATGTAATATTAGTCAAAACATTTCTTAGAAGACTTGAAAAATAAGGACTTTAAGAGATTTACACAAACATTCTTTTTTTGACAAAAAGAGCCTCAAATGCTATAATTTACTCATCTTATAAGAAATGGGTGATAGTATGATTTGTAGAACTGACATAGCTAATCTAAAAACAGACATAGGAGAAAAAATAGGACAAAAGATAATAGTAAAAGGATCACTTGGAAGAAGTAAAGCATTTGAAAAGGAAGCTACGATAGAAAAAACATACCCAAATATTTTTGTAGTAAAATACGTGGAAAATGATAGAAATGTAACTTATAGTTATACAGATGTATTAACACGAACAGTAGAGGTAGAAGTATTTGATGGAGACTCTTATAGTCCATTAATACCAGAACCAATAGAAACTAAAAAAAGAAAAACAATGTTATAAACCTAGACTAAAAATATCTAGGTTTATTTTAAATTTAAGGAGAGAAAAAAGATATGTATCAATGCCCATCATGTGGAGCAGGGTTAATATTTAATCCTAAAAATCAGATGTTAGAATGTCATTATTGTGAAAATAAATACAATATTAAAGAAATAGAACAATTAAATTTAAAAAGTGCCAAAGCAGATACATCTATAAAACAAGATATACAAAACAACACTGAACAAGAAGAAAATAAAAATGTATATGAGGCAATAATTTATAGGTGTACTCAATGTGGAGCAGAATTAATAACTACAGATGAAACAATATCAACATTTTGCAGTTACTGTGGATCATCTGTTATATTAGAGAAAAGAAATGCAAAGAAAAATAAACCAAGTTATATAATTCCATTTACAAAAACTAAACAAGAATGTGAAGAAGCATATAAAAGAAAGTTAAAAAATGCATTTTTTGCACCAAGTGATATGGCAAAAGAACAACAGGTTGAAAAAATTAGAGGAATTTATATGCCATACTGGATTTACTCATTTGAAAAAGAAGGAACACAATCTGACACCGGAGAAATCTATAATAGAAGGATTGGAGATTATGTCTATTATAATGATTATACAATTTTAACTAATGTAAATGCTAGATATAGTGGTATTACACATGATGCAGCTGCAAATTTTTCAGATAATTTAAGTGAGGCAATAGCACCATTTAGTGTATCTGATAAAAAAGAATTTTCACCAACATATTTAAGTGGATTTTATGCTGACTCTGAAGATGTAATAAGTGATGTATATGTAGAAGAAAGCAATAATGTTGTAAATGAACAAGCTTCTAAAGAGTTAAAAAAAGATTCAATATACTCAAAATATAATTCTAGTCCTCATGTTAAGCTAAACCACAAAAAAACAGAATTAGGGCTATTTCCAGTATATTTCTTAGCAACAAAAAATAAAAAAGGTGATAGAGTAAGCTATGCTGTAGTAAATGGTCAAACTGGTAAAGTTGCAGCAGATATACCAATAGATATAAAAAAATATGTTATAACATCATTAATTTTGGCTATACCAATATTTATTTTCCTTAATTTAATTTTTACATTTACGCCTAGAATGTTACTTATTATAGCAGTTTTGTTTAACGTGATAAGTCTAATAGTTACTGGAAAACAACAAAAAGAAATTTATATTAAAGATAATAAATTAGACGATAATGGATTTGTAAATAAAATTACAGGAAAAATACAACACAAGAAAGATAATAATAAAAGCAGTGAAATTCTACTAATAATATTGATATTTTTTGCAGTAATGCCTATATTATTGACAATGCTGCCTATATTCGGTGTTTTAATGATAAAAAAAATGGAAATATTTATAATCTTATTTTGTTTGATTGTAGGAGCTATACTTTATCTTGCATTTAAAATAAAAAATAAAAAAAGAAAAGATACAGTCAAACCTACAGTCAAACTAAGAAAGATATATAAGCAAATAATTTCAATTATAATATGTATAGGTATATTTATATTAAACCCTGTGTCAGATTTATTTTATTATATAGCAGTTGTAATATCTATAATAATGACAATGTGGTCTTTGACTGATATAATAAAAGATTTAAATTTATTAACTACAAGAAAGTTACCTCAACTTGAAAAAAGAGGAGGCGACGAAAATGCATAAAAAGATAATATTGTATATAGTATTTTTAATGTTAGTATTAACAAATACAATATGCTATGCTTCAAACATGCAAAATAGTATTTCTCAAAATACAAACGGCGAATATAAAGTAATAATAGAAGATGATGCATATTTATTAAATGCAAAAGAAAAAAATGAACTTTATAATATTATGAAAAAGCTAACTGAATATGGTAATATATTGTTCAAAACAATAAGTATAAATTATGATACTACAGAAAGATATGCAAAAAATTACTATTATAATATGTGTGGGAATGAAAGTGGCACTGTATTTTTAATAGATATGGATGAAAGAATGATATATATTTATTCAAATGGTAAAAATTATGAAACAATAACAACAGAAAAAGCTGAAATAATCACAGATAATATATATCAATATGCGACAGACAAGGAATATTTTAAATGTGCAAGTGAAGCATATTCGCAAATATATACATTATTGCAAGGTGGAAAGATTGCAGAACCAATGAAATATATTAGCAATGCAATTTTAGCCGTTATGATTGCTTTATTTTCAAACTTTGCAATATTTAAATTAGCTACTAAAAATAAAAAAGTAAGTAAAGATGAACTTATACTAGAATGCGAAAGATTTTTTGAACATACAACACCTGAAGCTACTAAGACTGGTGAACATAGTGAATATTCACCAGTAAGTAGTAGTTCATCAGGAGGAACACGGAAGCAGTCGGTGGTCGGAAGCAGCCGGAGGCGGAGGTGGCCGGTGGTGGTCATAGCTTCTAAATCAAATATTATTAAAAATCCAATGTTTTATATTTTAAAATCAATATAAGACATTGGAATTTTTGGTATAAAATAAAAACTTCCTCATATAAATGTATAAAGAATAATACGAGGAGGTATAAAAGATGGTGGTAAATACATCAAAAGAAAATTTATGTATAAATAAATTAATAAGTAGCAAGAAAGAAATCATATTTGTAGAAAAAGATATGATAGTTCCAGATGCAAAGCCTGATATTTTAAATACAATTTGTACAAGTGGGATAGTATGTTTATATAAAACTGAATTGCAGGATGAAAAATTGCGAATAGATGGAAATTTGAACACATATATAATGTATTTAGCAGACAATAGTGATGATAAAGTAAGAGGAATAAATACAAGTTTGGATTTTTCAGAAAATATAAGCATTCCAAATGCTAGAGAAGGAATGAATTTTAAGTTAGATGTAAAAATAAAATCAATAGAATGTAAAGTTATAAATGGAAGAAAAATAGGAATAAAAGCAACATTAGAAGTTTGTGTAGAAATTTATTCAAACGAAGAAATTCAAGTAGTAAACAATATAGAAGATGACGACAATGTACAAATTTTAAAAGAAGATTTGAAAGTAAATTCTTTAGTTGGAATAGGTGATACAAAAATATACACGAAGGAAACAATTCCTGTTCAAGATATTGATAACCTTGCTGAAATTCTGAAAAGCAACCTATGCATAGGTGACAAAGATTTAAAAATAAGTTACAATAAAATATTAAGTAAAGCAGAAGCACAAGTAAAAATAATGTATTTAACAGAAGATAATAGAATAGGAACAGTCACTGGAAAAATACCATTAGTAGGATTTATAGATATTCCAAATGTAGCAGAAGGAAATATTTGCAATACAAATTATGAAATAAAAAATATTATAATTAAACCAAATCCAGCAGAGGAGCATTCTATAAATATTGAAATTGAGGTAATTGTAAAATGCATGGTTTATGAAGAAAAGCAAATAAATTTAATACAAGATATGTATAGCCCATGTGAAGATTTAAGTTTTAAAAAGAAGCAAGTAAACACAATGATCAATACTAAGCAAGTAAATGATTTAAAACAAATTAGAGAAAATGTAAATATTAGTGATATAACTAACAAAAATTTACTTGATGTAGATATATTTCCTAACTTAAGTAGTGAAGGAAGAATGAACAATCCTAATATGTTTGACCGGAGAATTAGAATGTAATTTTACATTTATGGATGTAAATATGAATATTGAACAAAAAAGAGTAAAAATTCCATTTGAATATACACTAGCTCAAATGCCTGAAAACTGTAATTCAAATTTAGATATGCATATTTCAAATCAAGATTTTGTAATAAAAGATGGAGGAGATATAAACTGCAACATAGATATGCAAATATTAGGAAATTATTCTGAAAACAGAAGTTTAGATTTAATTGATGAAGTTGAAAAAAATGAAAGCACAAGCGATCAAGATTATAGTGTTGTAGTTTATATTGTAAAAAAAGGTGATACATTATGGAATATTGCAAAAAGATTTAGAACAACAGTGGATTTTATAGCAAGAACAAATGGAATAGAAGATGAAGATAAAATAGTTGTTGGACAGAAATTGTATATACCAAGATATAGTAGAATAGGCGTATAATATGAGTAAAATTTATTCAAGACCACGCTTAAAATTACCAAAATTTGTATTATATAAAAAAAGAGATAAACAAAAAGGAAAAAAAAGAGCAAGTTTGGTATTAGTGGTCTTTATAGCATTTTTAACATTGAAAATAGTGTTAAATGCAGTAATTCCAATATTTGATACATTATGCGAAAATAAGGCAATATCAATGGCAACTATAATCTCAAATAACAAAGCAACAGAAGTAATGGAAATGCATACATATGATGAACTATTTTCAATAGATAAAGATCAAAGTGGTAATATTACTATGTTAAATGCAAATGTAGTACCAATTAATCAAATTACATCAGAGGTAGCTGTAAAAATCCAAGAAGAAATTAATGCACAGGGAAGAGATAATGTTGAAATTGCACTTCGGAAGTTTTACAGGATTTAAGTTGTTAGCAGGAAAAGGACCAGGAATAAAAATAAGAATATCATCAATAGGAAATGTAAAAACTGATTTAAGAAGTGAGTTTATTGCAGAAGGCATAAATCAAACCTTACATAGAGTGTATTTACAGGTAGATTGTGAAGTTAGTATTTTAACTCCTTTTGATAATATTGACAAAAAAATATCTAATCAAGTATTAATCGCTGAAAATGTTATAGTAGGGCATATTCCTGATACTTACTATAATTTGGAGGGATTAACTCGAGATGATGCAATGGAAGTGATGGAATAGTGTGTCATCGGTTCCGGGTTTTTGTGTCATTGGTTCCGGGTTTGGTTGACACATTTTGTGCCATCAGTGCCAGGTTTAGAATAGCCAGACCTTGCATTATATTAATTTAGAGATACTTGGTGTCGCAACTTTCAGAATAAAAAACTAGTCTGTAAGTTGCTCCAATTCGCACTCGTTTCACTCGTTTGATCGCTTACGCGTATCTCTAAATTAATATAATGCAAGGTCTGGCTATTCTAAACCTGGCACTGATGGCACAAAATGTGTCAACCAAACCCGGAACCAATGACACAATTTTTTATTCCATATATTGCAAAAAAAGTCATAAAATGATATAAATTAATAAGTACAATTAAGTACAAATTATTAAAAGGGGAGATAATTTATGAAAACAAGTAAAAAAGTTTTATTAGTAATACTTGCAATAATTATATGTGTAGTAACATACGTAGTAGTTGTTGGTATATACAAAACTAATCAAGACAAAGAAAAAAGTGCAGAAAATAATAAAAAAACAGAGGAAGTTGAAATATCATCAGAGCCATTATATACAGCAAAAAATTTCCCTAAAATTGATGCATCACTTGCAACTCAACCTTTAACAGATGCGATTTTTAAAAACTTTACAGGAGAAGAGGCAGAAGGGAAAATAGACTATTCAAATACACATCCAGCATACGAAAAATTAATAAATGACGAAGTAGACCTAATAGTAGTAACAGAACCATCTGAAGAAGAATTGGCTTTAGCAAAGAAAAAGGGAGTAGAGCTAGAAGTAATACCAGTAGTAAAAGAAGGATTTGTATTCTATGTGAATTCAAAAAATCCAGTAAATGACTTAACTACAGAACAAATTCAAAAGATATATACAGGAGAAACAACGAATTGGATTGAAGTTGGTGGAGATGATGAAAAAATTGTTGCATATCAAAGACCAGTAAATTCAGGTTCACAAACAGGAATGTTGTCTTTAGTAATGAAAGGATTTAACTTAATGCAAGCTCCAAAAGAAAATCTTATAGAATCAATGCAAGAAATTATTAATTTAGTTTCAAGTTATGAAAATGGTAAAAATTCAATAGGATATTCTTATTTTTATTATGCAACAACAATGTTTCAAACAATAGATGAAACAGTTGCAAGCAATATAAAATTATTAGGAGTTGATGGAATAAAACCAAATAATCAAACGATAAAAGATGATTCTTATCCATTTACAACGGCTTATTATATAGTAATAAACAAAGCAGATGCTGAAGATTCAGCTTCAAAAATTTTAGCTAACTATTTATTATCTGATAGAGGACAAAAAGTAGCAGAAGAAGCAGGATATGTTCCTGTTAAGTAATAATAAAAGGGGAGTTTACTATGGAAGAGAATAAGGAAGAAATAGAGCAACCTAAAGCAATGCAAAAAAAATCGACAGAAATCAACAAAAAAGAACAAGATGTGGAAAAAAATAATGAAAAAGTAAATCAAAATGAAAAGAAACCAGACGAATTTAAAAAAGTAAAACAAAAAAAGCCTAAAAATACATTTATAAAAAAATATATATTATTCATCTTATTATTAGTAATAATTACATTATGTGCAATATATTTTTCAATAAAATATTTAGATAACCAAAATGATAATATACAAGATGATGAACAAAATAAGGAAAGTTCAATTGTAGGAAGTACAGAAACAGCAAAAAAAGTGGCAGAAGACTCTAAATATGGAATAAATAGTTATACAGAAACCTATAATCAAAATGATTTAAAATTTACATATTATGCAGATATAAACGGGAAAGTAAAAGAATATGATCCAATACGCTCTTATGAATTGCAAGAAGAAAAGAAAATAAAACAATATGTACAAATTAATGGATTAAAAAATAAAGAAATACAAAACAAAATAAATGAAAAAATAAAAAAAGAAATATATAAAGAAAAAAATAATAATACATATATAAGTGTTGAAGCTAATTTTTCAAATGTATTATCAATAGCTATATATAGTGAAAGTAAAGGTAAAATGAAAACAATAGGATTAAATATAGATTTAACAACAGGCGAAGATATACCTTTTGAAAAAGTTTTTGTATCATCTGCACCAATAAATTCATATTTAGCTGAAGGACTATATGCTAATTTGGCTTGGGCATATTATGAAAAATTCGGCAATTCACTTGAAACATTGGATATGAAAGATGTAGATACATCAGAGTTCGAAGATAAATTTTTACAAGTTGTTGCTAATTACAAAAAGGCAAAAGAAAACGGAAGTATTCAATATACATTGAAAGAAAATAAAGTTACAGTATATGGATTAATAGATGAAAAAATAATAGATAAAGATTATCCTATTGGTATAGAAATAAAATTGCTAAATAAAAAAGAAGAGGTAGCAATTTATAAAAGATATTTAACAAATGAAAGCATATTTGATAATACAAATATAGGAGAAAAAAATTTAATAGTATTTACTCAATCTGCAGGTGGTAGTGAGGCTTATACTTATACAAAATTAAATTATGGAAAAATATCAGATAATATATTTATGGAAGAATATATTCAAAACTATGAAGATATGGAAATTCCAAAAGCTATTGTTTCATACATAAAAAAGCAATCACAAGATAAAAAGAAATCTTTATTATCTGAAGTGCCTAATACTAAAGGAATGTTCTACCAAAGAGTATTTACTTTTATGCATGTAAATGATGCAGATTTTTATAGAGTTGCTATAGAGGAAATCAAAACTACTTGTGATATTGATTATTTTAAAGAAGAAGCCTTTAAAGATTTCATTGAATATAAAGATGAAATAAATATAAATATGTGTGGAAATGGTTTCTTTTATCCAGATTATGGAGATGAAAAGCAAAATAAAAATCTAAAAACAGAAGAAACAATGATAAAAGATGAAATTGGAGAAACAATACCAGCTGTATATTTAAGTAAGTCAGGAGAGTATTTAGGAAAGACAGAAGAAGAAGCCAGAGAAAAAGTTTCAAAAAATAAAGATAATACAAAAGATCAAACAGAAGTAACAGAGTCAAATCCAGAGTCTTCAACTAATACTACAACAAACACAACAATAATTAATGAAAATAATACAATAACAAATTCTATACAAGAAAATAGTATTGAAACAAATTCAATATATTCAAATAATGAAATTACAACAAATGATGCAACTACAACAAATAATATTGAATCTAATGCAATTTAAAAATAAATTCTAAAGGAATAAAATTAAAAGAAAAGGCAAAAAATATACTAAAAGAAAGGAATTAATCATGCATGATATTATAATAATTGGAGCAGGTCCTGCTGGCGTATCTTCAGGACTATATGCCAAAAGAGCTGGCGCCAATGTGTTGATTTTATATTATGGAGAATCAAATTTAGAAAAAGCAACTAAAATAGAAAATTATTATGGATTTATAAATGGAATAGATGGCAAAAAATTATATAACAATGGTTTAGAACAGGCAAAAAATCTTGGAATAGAAGTAAAAAATGAAGAAGTTTTAAACATAAAAAAAATAAATGAACAATTTATAGTAAAAACAGAAAATAAGGAATACACAGCCAAATCTGTAATAATTGCAACAGGAAATAAAAAATTAAGACCAAATATAAAAGGAGTTACTCAATTCGAAGGCAAAGGCATTAGTTATTGTGCTATATGTGATGGATTCTTTTACAGAAACAAAAATGTTGTAGTTATTGGAAATGGAAAATTTGCAATAAGCGAAGCAAATGACTTGAAAAATATAGTAAACAATGTTAAAATTCTAACAAATGGATTAGAAATGGAAAATACATCTGAATTCGAAATTGTAACTCAAAAAATAAAAGAAATACATGGAGATGAAAGAGTAAAAAAAATAGAATTTGAAGATGGAAATACTATAGATGTTGATGGTATATTTATTGCGCTTGGTCAAGCTGGTGGAAGTGACTTTGCAAAGAAAATAGGGTTAATGTTAAACAAGGATAATATAATTGTTGATGAAAATATGAAAACAAATATAGATGGCTTATATTCTTGTGGAGATGCTACAGGCGGATTATTGCAAGTTTGTAAAGCAGTATATGATGGCGCTAAGGCAGGTTTATCTGCAGTGAAATATGTAAAAAATAAATAATAAGAAAGGAAGAGAGAAAATGAGTGTATTTAAAATTACGGAGGAGAATTTTGAAGAAGAGGTAATGAATGTGGACAAGCCAGTATTAATAGACTTTTATGCTGATTGGTGTGGACCATGCAAAATGATGTCACCAATAATTGACGAAATTGCAGAAGAATTAGGAGATACTGCTAAAGTTGGAAAATGTAATACAGATGAAAATTTGGGCTTAGCTCAAAAATTTAACATTATGAGTATTCCTACAGTTATGATTTTTAAAAGTGGAAATATAGAAAAAACTTTTGTTGGTGTAACTGATAAACAACAAATTATAGAAACATTAAAATAAAAGTATAAAAACAATAAAAACTCGAAAGAAAAACTTTCGAGTTTTTTATAATATTATCTCTTACTAAATTGTGGTGCTTTTCTAGCTTTCTTAAGACCATATTTCTTTCTTTCTTTCATTCTTGGATCTCTAGTTAAGAATCCATTAGATTTTAAAATAGGTCTAAATTCTGCATTTGCTTCATTTAAAGCTCTTGCTAAACCATGTCTAACAGCTCCTGCTTGACCAGTAGCTCCACCACCTTTAACAGTTGCAATAACATCATATTTTGATGCTGTATTAGTAACTGAAAGTGGTTGTCTAACAATAACTTTTAAAGTTTCTAATCCGAAAAATTCGTCAATATCTTTTCCATTAACAGTAATTTTTCCAGAACCTTCTACAACTCTAACTCTAGCAATAGAAGATTTTCTTCTACCTGTACCATAATAAACTATATTATCTTTATTAGCCATTATTTACTTACCTCCCAAACTTCTGGTTTTTGTGCTTGATTTTCATGTTCAGAACCAGCATATACTCTTAATTTTTTAAGACTTTGTCTACCTAAAGAATTATGTGGTAACATTCCTTTTATAGCTAAAGTCATAGCTTTTTCTGGATCTTTTTCAAGCATTACTTTGGCAGAAACTTCTTTCATTCCTCCAATATAACCTGAATGATGTCTGTAAACTTTTTGATTTAATTTATTTCCTGTTAAAATAACATCTTTTGCATTAATAATAATAACATGATCACCTGTATCAATATTTGGTGTAAATGTTGGTTTATGTTTTCCTCTTAATAATTTAGCAGCTTCAGTAGCAACTCTACCTAAAGGTTTATTAGCTGCATCGATTATATACCATTTGCTTTCTACTTCGCCTTTTTTTGCACTATATGTAACATTATTCATGGCAATTAACTTCCTTCCTATATTTAATAATCTATATGATACTTAAACACTAAAACTACCGGGGAGAAGTTTTAATATTCAAATCATATTTCTACATAAGACTTAAATATTTTATTACAAAAGCTTGAATTTGTCAATAATTTTAAAGAAATTTTCTAAAATAATATGATTAATTTATGATAATGTCTTAAGTAGTAACTTTAGAAAATGTCCCAACCAATAAATATTTGTTCTCTAAA
>CANRHX010000026.1 GCA_947630545.1 uncultured Clostridia bacterium | reverse complement strand
TTAGCTCAGTTGGTAGAGCAGCAGACTCTTAATCTGACGGTCGGAGGTTCGATCCCTCTATGGCTCACCAAAGCAACGCTATCCGAACCCGGATAGCGTTTTTTGTATTAAAAAGTGTATATTATATAAAAATTAATATCCTCGTAATTTTTCATCAACATATTTATTTGCTATTTCTTCAATTTCATTCATACGGATTTGTGTAGCTTTATCTTTATAATAATATTTTTTTATAATTTTACTAATATAATTATTTTCTTTTATTATTTCAAAGCTTTTTTTATAGTTTAAATCAAATATAAATGCTATACACCTTACTATTTTATCTAAATAATTTATGTCAATACTATATGAATTAAATACAGGTTTATTCTTTTTAATAGAATTATAAGAATAATCAGATAGCGTTAAATTATTTATGATTTTTTCTTTTCCAATATAAAAAATATTAATTGTTTCATACATGATATCTAATTTATCAGCATCTCTAATAATTTTAGAAAATAGTAATTCATTATCTTTTAAATTTGGATTTATTTGAAGTTTATTATGGTTTTTTATAGCCTGAATAATTATATTATCATACTTATCAACATTAATATAATTACGTATAGATTTCTTTAACAAATCCGCACCATAATCTCCATGATCAAAACTTTTATCATCATCGAAAGTATGATATTGCTTTTCTTGTTCAAATCTACCTATATCATGCAATAAACCTATTAAACTAGCAATATCAATATATTCTTCATTTAATTTTAAATCTTCGGCAATCTGTTTTGAAATTTCTTGTACTCTAATAGAATGAAATTTTTTTCTTTGAATTCTTTCATCTTTTAAATCAAATTGTTCAACATACTTAAAAAATTCTTGATTAATATTAGAAAAGTTTAACATGATTTATCTCCTCAATTCCATTATATAATATTTTTTCGCACAGTTGGTATACTATTTCTAGAAAATTATATAATATATATTTATAAAAAACAAGAAAAGTATAAAATATATATCATAAATATGAGATTACGCACTGAATAATGTAAATTTATTATTTTTCCCCCTTCTGATATAAATGGTTCGTATACTGCCATACATTTCCCTCCTTTCCGTCTTCTGATAAAGACTACCTTCTGACTGCGAAAGGTTGATATATTACCATATTATCATATGCATTGTTATAATTAGCTTGTACTACAGTTCCACTTACCATTGCAACAAATTCAGCTCCTATTGGAGCAGACACATCTGTTCTAATATGTAATTTATAAACTTTAGTTAAAGGGAATTGTACATATTACTATAAAGCATAAACATATATAAATGAGACCATTGTATAGCTTTTTCAATGCAAATATTTTTTATACTTTTAATATCTACATCTAAATAACTATTGCTAGATGAATCTACCACAAGATAACGCTATCCGAACCCGGATAGCGTTTTTTGTATTCAAAGGACACTACTGATAAAAAGTATATTATTCCCATTCTATATTTCTTAAATTACTAGCAATTTCCTTTATTGTAGGAAGTTCCTTCATATTCAATTCTTTGCATAGGTCAAAATATTTATGCTCCATTAATCCTCCTGGACTTATTTTTCTATAATCTGTATCATAAAAAATTTTTTACAATTCTAATAAATGTTATATACCTCTATATTTTCTAGTTTTTAAGAAATAAAATATACCTGTACCAATCGCAACAAATAATGATGTTATTAATTCAATTCCAACACCAGTGTGTGGTAATTCTCGTGTAGCTACTGTTTTGTCATTTCCATTAGTAGTTCCTCCGTTACTACCACCACTTGTTGTACTACCATTATTTGTTCCTCCGTTTGTTGTACCACCATTATTTCCACCACTTTGTTGATTATTGCTTGGTTCATTAGCTTTTTGTATTACTGTAACAGTACAAGAGGCTTTTTTATTACCATCTTGAGAAGTTACTGTAATAATAGTAGAACCTATTTTTTTAGGAGTTATTTTTCCAGCATTATCAACTGTAGCAACAGACTCATCACTTGAACTCCATGTTACAATTTTATTAGTAGTATTTTCTGGACTAAATGTAGGCGTTAATGTTAATGTTTTTCCTAATTCTACTTCTTGTGTTTTAGGTAAGGAAATCCTATCTAAAGCAATATCTGGTTGTAAATTATCAACCAATATGTATCCATATAAATTTCTTATATTATTACCTGCTAGGTAAATCCACATATAATACAATCCATAATCAGGAACACTTACTGATCTTTGTGTATATCCATATCCACTTCCACCATATCCATTCCAATATCCCCAAGTAGTCCAATTAGAAGAAGGAGCTTTAGTTTTCAATAATGATTGTAATTCATTAAAATCTCCGTTTTTTGCTTTTATTTCTTTATATTTAGATATAACATTTTCATCTGTTATTTTTTCATATTGATAATACGCTTTACTATTAGAAGCATTCCAGAAGTTTACTTGAATATTACTTTTATCTAAATCTTTACCATTATTTATTACATTGTAATTTGTTATATTCAGATATGAAATTGATAAATCTATTTCATGATGATTGACAACAACTTTTTTTGATTCATCAGTTTTATCTCTAATTGTTATATACCCTTTTTCAACAGCAGTAATGACATCTGTAAATTCAGAAGTACCTCCTGTAATATCTACAGTAGCTGTTGTTTCTGTATATTCTGTTATTAAGTGCCATTTTTCAACCTCTGCTGCTGATGTTTTTGTAAGTCCAAACTCGTATTCATGTGATTTATCTAATGTTAAACCTGTAAATTCGTATTTTGCACTTCCATTATTAGCATAAATGTTTCTTGAAACATCTACAGCTGCATTTGAAATATTAGGAATCAATAATAGTAATACACTTGCAAATAAAATCATAATCATATATTTTGCTTTTGTCATTTTTTCACCCCCTTTTGTCTTTAGAATATAATAATCGACATATTTATTTTATATCACTAAATTTTTCAAATGTAAAGAAAATATGCGACATTTTCGCAAAATATTTTTAACTTTTTTCATTAACATTAAATTATTCATTTTCCTTAATATTTCAATAAATTTTAAATATACTATTTAAAGATGCTTAAAGAAAATATGCGTTTTTTTCATATTTTGTCTTGTTCCTAATGAATACAATTAAGGATATATTGTTTATAAGGTGGTGTTAAATATGAAAGATAAGAAAATTAATAAACATATAGGAGAAACCTTAAAAAATCATAGAATAAAAAATGGATATACTCAAGAGCAAGTTGCAGAATTAATGGATTTAGCACCTAAATATATAAGTCAGATTGAAAGAGGTATATCTGCTGGAACAATAGATACATTAATTAGATTTTGCAATTTGTATAATATTACAACAGACGCAGTTTTATATCCTTTATTAGATAGTTCAATAAAAAGTTCTAATCAAAAATATAATAATGATTTTAAAAAATTATGTAATAGAGATCAGAAAGCAATAGAAAATCTAATTCAATACTATTTGAATAATTAAAAAGAGGTTTTGTTCATAAAAGAACAATTAAACCTCTTTTTTATTAATATATATAGGTGAAGTTAATTCAACATTTTTTTATTTGGAAGTTATCTTCATTATATATCTTCTTACAATAATTGTTATGATAACTGCTATCGAAGAAATAATAGCAAAACAAGTGTATCCTGCTCCAGTATATGGAAGTCCAAAAGGTAAGCTAGTAACTTGATTATCATCAAGAACCTGTTGTTGTGTACCTGGAGTTTGCTCTTGTGTTCCTGATGTTGGATTTTGTGTTTGTATTTCTGGTTCTGTAGTATCTGGTGTTGGATTTTGGTTTTCTGGTTCATTAGTATCTGGTGTTGGATTTTGGCTTTCTGGATCCTGTACATCTGGTGTTGGATTTTGGCTTTCTGGATCCTGTACATCTGGCGTTGGCTCTTGCGTTTCAGGCTTTGATTCCGCAATTACACTTGAAGATACTTCAAGTAATCCATAACGATAATCAGTATAATCTTTTTCTTTATTATTCAAATCTCCTAAAATAATAGTGTTATCATTTTCAAATGAAGCAAGATAATCTTGAGGATTAATTAAATCACTATCTATGCCAAATATTTCTTTTGTATATAGTTGAGAATCTTTTACAACAATAGGTGTATCAAATTTAACATTTGTATCAGTGTCTACACTTGGATTTTCAAGTGTATATGTTCCTATTGGTAATCCATAATTAGCCATATATTGATTTTCATCGTCATATGTAATTTTAGCTAGTAATGTTATATTTCCATTTTCATCTGGCGTAGGCAAATTATCTTTTTGATATATAGCTTTAAAAGTTCCAACTTTTTTTGAAATTCCTTCATAATTACGTACCAAATCTATTTGATATGTTAATTGTTTATTACCTATAGCAGTTTGTACATCTGGTTTGAATATTATTTTTAAAGCAATTCCACCACTAACTTCTTCTATAATATTATCTACTACTACATTTTTATCACTTACACTTTTTCCTACTGTAGGTTTATATTTTTCATTCCATAAAAAGCTTGTATCTGATATTAAATCTGAATTTTGCTTTTTACGACTATTTTGTTCTAGTTCATCTGTTGAATCCGCTTCAAGTGGAGTATATTTTACAGCTAATGTCATTTTTCTATTATTTGTGTCTTGCACAATAATTTCATTTTCATTATCTTCTGTTGTTATAGGTGTTAGCTCATATTCTAAATATCCCACTAAATCATTTTCATGTTGAGTATTTCCTGTTTGATTAGAATTATCTGCATTATGTAGATAATAATAAGGTATTTTTATTTTTTCTCCAGCTATTATTCTATTCTCATAATCACTAAGTTCTTCTTCGTTTGCTATAGCATATCTTTCAAGATATTCTATATAATAATATAAATTTGTATTTTTTAATTTTTCATAAGTATTTTTTAATAAGTTTGTAGCATATTCATTATTATTTATTGTTTCTCCCATATAAATACGTTTTGTTTCTGTAAAATTATTTTCAGATGAACCTACATTTACTGTAACACGTGGAAATCCTTTAGAAGGATATTCGTCATTGGTTTCTATATATACATCATTGGTTCCAGAAGAATAATCATTATCTTGTTCATAATATACCATATTCATTTGCTCTAAGTTTCCATTAGTTAGAATAGTATTACCACCGATAAAATCTTCTTTAGCTCTTATTGTTATTTGCGTTTTCCATACATGAAGTTGTTTTGCATTAGTAGTACAACCAGGAATTGTTTGATTCTCCCACACTAGATAATACATTTTATTATTATTATCATAATTTAAATTTGCTGTACAAGCTTTTTCATCTATCATATAATTATTAGATACTTTTATAGGTAATGGGTTTTCCTTTATATCATGTTCTTCTAAAACTAATCCATCTTTATCTTTTATAACTACATTTCCATCAACATTTAAATTGTATATGTTACCTTCACTTGAAACTAAATCAAAACGTGGATCGATATAGTCTTTAACATTATATTTTTCAAGGTTAAAAGTAATACGATTAAGTATATTTTCAGTGAATATTTTAGTTAAACTATCTATACTTTTTTCTCCTTCTAAAGTAGAGAAAAAGTATTCTTCATTATTTTCGCCAGAATTTGATGTTCCAACAAGTTTTAGTAAAAAATCTTTTGCTTGTTGATATTCTGAACTTGCGCTATCACTTTTTGCAACACTACCTCCAGTTAGCATAATAGCAAAAATTGTGTAACCGTTTTCTTTTAATTCATTAGCTATGTTAATAGAATCTTGTTTTTTCTCTTCATCTGTTGAATCTTTTCCATCCGTAAAAATAATTAAATATTTAGATGATGATTCATCTGCACGTTGATATAAATTTTCATAAAATGATTTTAATCCTGTATATGTTGCAGTACCACCAGTAATACCATAATTATATTGATATATTGGTTGATTTTTTTGTGATGTTGGATTACTTAAGGTTCCTTCTATTGTTCCTCCTGTTCCTCGTTTTAAGGACATTATACTTTGTTCTTCTAAAATATTGTTTGTCCAATCTAATAATACAAGTTTATCTAGTTCTTCGTCAGTAATTTCGTCTGTACTAAATCTAACAGCTGAAATTTGGCTATCTGGAGAAGCATCATTTAAATTTCTTGCGAAACTACCTATAGCACGTTGTAAAGCTTCCGCCTTAATATATTTTGCATCATCTTTATAATAAACTAATGATGTACCTGTTACATTTTGTTTAGTTCCTGATGCAAAGAAACAACGTAAATATCCTTCTTCATCAATATAAAATCTTGTTGGTGTACTCTTTTCTGGTGTATATGTAAATTCAGTATTTTTTAATTCATCAACAGTTGGTGATGTTAAATTATCTTTAAATGTTAATTCATTATTACCTGAAATACCCCAAAATGTTTTACAAGACTGAATATTTTCATTAATATATTTGTTTTTCCATTCAGAGTCATAATTTACATAGTACCAACCAGGTAATCCACTATTTAATCCAACAAAGTTATGATTAACTGTACCAATACTTTCATTTTTTCCATTTTTATTATAAATTGTGTATTCAGAATTATCGTTTGCATTGCTAATTATATTTTTCAAATTTTGAACTTCAGTATCATTAAGTGCTGTATCAAGAACTATAACATTATCAATAAATATATTTGCTCCATTATATTGATTATTAAATCCATTTAAAACAATATTACGTTCAGATAATGTTACAGGGATATTTTGATTAGTTGCACTTTCTCCTATTTCACCATCTATATATGTTGATAGTTTTCCCTCATTAAAAACAAGAGTTATAGTATGAGTTTGATTGGCTTTAGAAAATACTCCATTTATATCTGAAACTTTATTATCACTTGAAAGTTCATTATTGTATCCTCTAAATCTAGCACTTGGATTACCTTGTTTTGATACTGAACCTCCTTCACGCCCATCACGAATTGCTCTAAAATAATTAGTATCTTCTGTATTGTCTAATGGTCCTACATATAAAAGATCAGTATAATTTTGTTCAGTAGTATCGTCTTGTGTACTACTATCTTTTGTAACAGAAAAAGATATAGTAAAATTTTCACTTGTTGGTATTGCATCAAGCAAAATTCCAACTCCATCATCTATATTTTTTATAGTTAATCCATTATCAGTATCCATTTTTATACGTGTATCTTGAACCCAATTTTGAGGCAATGCGGCTTCTTTAAATGAAATTGTTTCATTATTTTTTATCTGATTAACTAATTTTGCTGATTTATTTGTTGCACTATTTTTTAACCAATCCCTTTCCCCAGGATCTTCACTTGTTCCTCTATTAAATTCGTAATATCCAATAATTTTTTCTTTTATGTCTTTAATTGAGCCATCCCAATACCCTAAAGCTACATATTCGTTAACTGTACTTCTAGGATCAAAAACATAATATGTATAACCACTGGCACTAAGTTTTGAATCATCTGTATTATGAATATTAAGTAAACTATTAACTTCTTCATTAGTTAGAAAAATTTTTTTATCCCACTCTTCGTTGGTAGGATTTGCTTCATACTTTTCTGCTTTTAGAATTTTAGCTTTAAGTGCTACCTTTTGTTCATCTGATAAGTCTAATTCATTTATATTTATTGGAGTTAATTCATCTGATGTGAAAGACATACTACCAGAAGAATCTAAAACTAGCCCAACATTAGCAGTAGGTGCTCCAGAATACCATGATTCTAAATCCAAATTAAATGTTCTATCATCAATAGCTGTAGCTGTTTTATCTGTATGTAAACCTGCAAGTGTACTATAAACTTTTGTTTTTACAACATCTTCACCTTCTACTAATGTAGTAGGTAAATTAGATTGATCAAATATAGGATGTTGACTGTCATCCTTAACAATATCTCCTTTTTTACAATTATTTACATCTTTATTATATATATATACCCATGAAGTATCTTGTTCTAAATTTGCTTGTGTTTCACTAGAGCCAAAAACAGTGTCATCTTTTCCACTACCCTGCACAACTGCATTTTCATTTGAATAGAATATATGCGCTTTAACTAAATGTATGTTAGTACAATAAGAAATTTCAACACTGGTGTCATTGTTGTTTGAATTAATAGCATTATGTCCTGCAGAAACTGAAACACCAGAAAATTTTTCTAATACCTTTCCATCTTTATCACTTATTGGCTTAATTGCAATATTTATTTTTCCTGATTCTTTATCTATGCTTTCTATATATGCTGAAATATCTGTAACATTGTCAGTAAGTTCAACTATTTCCTTTGTTTCTTGATTAATATAATAAAAATCATATTTATTATCTTTGTTAGGTACAATGTATCCCTCAATAGTTACATAATTGTTCTTAATATTTTCATTGTCTTCTTCTGTAGCTATTTCAGCATTTGGTACATCATGCCAATGCGTTATAATATAATGCATAGAATTATTAAAGTCTATGTTTGCGTCTAAATTATTTTGAATATTTAATGCCACTGCATATATTGGCAAATAATTAAACAACAAACATATAATTAAAAATAATAATAATATAAATTTAATTTTTTTCATACTTTCTCTCCTGTTCATTTATATTTTTATTGATTTAATTATATATAGATTATGCTGTATTTACAAGCTTTTGCGTATTAAATTTCCATTAAGTTTTCGTTACATTTGCTAGCCTTACGCAAATAACAACTTGAAAAAAAAGACGTTATTTTATAACGTCTTTTTTACATAAATTTTATTGCATTAACTATTATTCTTTCTTGATTTGTAGTTCCACATGTTATTAATGTAATCATTTTATTTTCATAATTTATATCTTTATTAAATTTAATTTTACTTTTTTCTATAGCCTTATTAATATAGTCTTCTTTTTCATCTTTTGTGAACTTCCTTTTTATAATATTTATATTAGGTTTATCTATGTAGCAAGAAAAGACTTTATACGTATAGGAATTATTCTCCGTAAATATTTTTATATTTACATCTGTTCCCAATTCTCCATTATAGATCTTATCAAGATTTGCAAACATTTTTTGATTTTTCATATTGTGTCCATATATAACTGTATTTTCATCTAAAAATTCTTTGTTTACATCGCTATATACAAATATACTTCCCGAATGATTATATTTTTTATATATACTTTTTCTTAAATAATATTCATCTGTTTCTCCTTGTAAAATTGGATAATTTATATTTGTATTATCTATCTTTATCCATGCAAAAACGTCATTATTTACTTGTTTCAATTTATTAAAATCAATTGTAATATTATCTTTATTATTTACTTTTTCCGTAGATACTACATCTTTATATAAACCATTTTCTATTTGTGTTAATTCATTATTGCTATTTATCCATATAAATACATTATAGCCTGAATATAGAAAAGTACAAATAAATATTATTAAAAATATATTTAACAAAATTTTTTTATTTTTTGTTTCTTTTTTATGTTTCATATATTACTTTCTTTTCTTGTATATAATAAATGCTATTCCTAATATAGATATGATCATAACTCCAGCATAAACTTCAATTGCCATATCTGATGTGTCTGGTAAATCCTCATCTTCTGTTTCACTATCAGAAACTGTATTTTTGTCTGAAGTTGGTTCTTTTTCTTCACTATCTACATCTGGTTTATTTGAATCTTCTTGTTTTTCAGGAGTATTTGGTTGTTTAGGTTCATCTGGTGTTACTGGATTGTTTTTAGCATATTCATTATATTGTTCTTCAATAGTCTTTCCATTAGATGTAAAATCTTCTCCTATACCAACATTTGCAGATAATTTATCTGTATCTTCTTCTACATCAGGATAGTCAACAATATTTGTAAGTACTAAAGTATTTGT
Organism: uncultured Clostridia bacterium; assembly: GCA_947630545.1. Classification (GTDB taxonomy): domain Bacteria; phylum Bacillota; class Clostridia; order TANB77; family CAG-508; genus CAG-269. The sequence continues at coordinate 13,240 of CANRHX010000026.1, read as the reverse complement.
GTATATAACATCTGTTTCTTCTTCTTTTGATATTATATATGAAACTTTACCGTCTTTAACATTAAATGTATAATCTTTAACAACATTTACTATATTGATTTCTTTTCCATTAATATCTTTATTTGGAAGTTCTCCTATTACAGATATTTTATATTCGCCATCTTCTAATCCTTTAATTTCATATTTACCTTTTGTTGGATTTAATTCAGTTACATCTTTTTCGCCTTCATTTGTTATTCTTGTCAATTTTAATTTTAATCCTGAAATAAAGTTTTTGTTTTGATCAACTGTATATATTGTTACATTAGTTGTTAAAGGTACAACTGTTACAACACATTCTTGATAAATTTCTTTATTTTCATCTGATCTTACTGTAATTGTAGTAGTTCCTTCTTTTATAGCTTTTATATTTCCGTCTTTATCAACTGTTGCTACTTTTTTATTACTAGAATCCCATGTTACTTTTTTATCAGTTGCATTTTCTGGATTTATTGTAGCTTTTAATTGATATTCTTTTCCTTCTTTTAATGTTAATGTTTTATCACTTATGCTTAAACTTTCAACTTTTACTGGTGTTACAGTTACTATACATTGCTTATAAATATCTGGATTGTCAACTGATCTTGCTGTAATTGTTGCTGTTCCATTTCCTTTTACTACTCCTGTTGAATTAGCTGTTATTTTACCATCTTGATTTACTGAAACTATTTCAGAATTGCTTGATTCCCATTTTATTTCTTGGTTTGTTGCATTATATGGTATAACATTTGCTGTTAAATTTTCTTCATCTCCAACTCTTAAAGTTAATGTTTCATTACTAATTTCAATTCCTGTAACATGTGTTTCAACAACATTAACTTCAGCTGTCTCTGTATGTGTTGAGCATTCTGAGTTAGCACATGTAACTTTAACAGTTACAGTAGCTGTTCCTATCTTTTTAGCATGCACAACCCCTGAATCATCAATTGAGGCTATATCATCTTTATCAATACTCCATTCAATTAATGAATATGTTGCATCTTTTGGTGATATTTCAATATTAAAGTCAAATTCTTCTCCAACCTCAATTTCTACTTTTTTACTATTTAAAGTCATTTTTTCTACTGGTATTACTTTTTCCACAATTGTTACTGTATATGTTAATTTAACTGAAGGTTTAGATTTAGCATATACTGTAATTGTACATGTATTTTCTTCTTCTGTTTTACCCTTTTTATATGTTTTGGCTGTAATTTTACCATTTTGTCCATCAACTTTTTCAACAGTTGCTATATCAGCATTACTACTTTCCCATACTAGTTCCTGGTCAGCTTCTAATGGATGTACATTTGTATGAATTATTAATTCTTCACCTTCAACCAAATGTATGTGATGATCATCAATATCATCAGTAATATGTTTAGCTTCTGGTTTTTTTACATTTACTTTACATGTTGCTTCTTTTCCATCAACTGTTGCTTTTACTGTTGCTTCACCGATTTCTTTAGCATAAACAATTCCGTCTTCATCAAGGTCTATTATATTTGAACCATTTTCTATTGACCATTGTATATCTTTTATAGTAGCATTTTCTGGATTTATTGTTGCCTGTATTTTTTCGTATTGTTCTGGATTTAATGTAATATCTTCTAATACTATACTTGTAACTGGTACTTTATGTACTTTTACTAGCACAGAGTCTTTTCTTGTTTCACCGTTTACATCTGTTGTCTCTGCAGTTATTGTTGTTTCTTTATCATATTCATGAGTTGTTATGTATCCTGATTGATCTACAGATATTATATTGTCATCTTCTGATTTCCATGTTACTTTTTTAATTACATTTTCTTTTTCTGGTTTTCTGTCACTATACATACGATATACATCTGCACTAAATTTATAGTGATCTCCATAGTCTATATCTATACTATCCCCAACATCACTGTTGTTTGTTCCTAAAATATTAATATTTAATTTTGGATATACAGATACCCTAACTTGTTTACTATATGCTATAAAGTCTTCTTCTGACCCCTTCTTTTTTAAAGGTTGTCCATCTTTTAATACCTTTACAGCAAGTTGATAGCTAGCTGAATTAAAAGTTGTTAAATTATTAATTTTTAAATCTTCTTCATTTTGACCTTCTACAACATTATATACACTAGCTGTTCCTTCCATTCTTCCAACTCTGAACCATATGTATTTTAGTTCATAATTATCTCCAGTTACAGATACATTTGCATCAATTGTTAAATCTTCTCCTATTAGTTTTTCTATTCTGTCTGGTCCTATAGTTATTTTAACATCAGGAAGTTCATAGTCTTGTGTAGCTATACTATTAACAGTTCTTGCATTCTGCTCATTATTTGAGACTTTTGATATTTCTTTGCCACTTTCCTGTAACATCTTGTATGCATATTCCGTAGTTTTTGTTTCAACTGTATTTTTAAATTGAGCATATATTGGCACCAAAACACCAATAATTAATAATGTTATCAATGAAAAAATACTAATTTTAATAAATTTTTTCTTTTTCATAAAATCCCCCTTTTCCTTTTGCTTTTATAATATCATAACACTTTAACATAGTCAATTACATTTATTGTAATTTTTCTATAATAATGTATTAGCTGTTACTAGATACTTATATACAAAATTATCAACAAAAACATATAATTTGCTTTCTTCATTTTCAATTACTTCATATTGAATAATATTAGTTTGATTTTGTTCAGCTAAATCAATTAAATCATCTAAAATTGAAATATCCATAACTTTAAAATTACTTAAATCTGGTTCATTTGTTACAGTTACAATTAAATCACTGTAATATTTTAAAATACGCTTAATGTTGCGTTCATATTGATTTTTAAGATTCATCTTTTTTTGTAATTTTTTAATACTTATTATAATTAATACTATATCTGCTAAAGTGAATAACCCGCTAATTATAAAATATATATTAATATTTTTTGATGCAATTTCTTTGGAAATATTTTTTTCATAATTTTCTTTGACTTCTGTTACTGTATTAGTAATTGGAATATCTACTTCAACATAATCATTAACAATTTCATTTTCTACACCTAAATTATTAAGATTTACATTATAAGAAACATTTAAACGTATTTTTAAAACAGTATCTACTTTAATTTTATATTCTTTTTGATAAGAATTAGAAAGATTATTATAATATCCATAATTTATATCAAAATTTTCATTAATAGAAAATGTATCGTCATTAGATTTTTTATTATTATTTTCTAATATTACAAATTCTCTATTCCATATTTCTTTACCTTGATTTTCATTATTATTTACTGTAGAAACTAGATTAGCTTTAATATTATAATTATACTCTATGTCGCTTTTTTCTTTTCCTTTAAAATTATATTTTAAATTAATTTTATATAAATCTATTGATTGGGAAGCATATATCCTGCCAGATGGTAGCGTTTTGGTTGTATAAAAGCTATTTGGCTTTAATAAAATTTCATATTCGTCGCTTTTTTGTACTGTATAATTATAAACTGGTTTTATGTTTTTTTCATAATATAAACCAAGCTTGATAAAAATAAGACTTATTATAGCCATAATGATAATAATAAAAATTACCTTATAATTAATTTTGATATTATTTTCTTTAAAACTTCTATTTCTTCTTCTCAAATTATTCTTTTTTTTGTATTTTTTATTTTTTTTTATCAACATAATAAATCTCCTTTTTTTCTTTATCTTCACTTTTACATTTTATTGATTAAAATACTCATATAACCACACAGATGGATAACCAATATATTTAATATTGAATACATATACTCCTTTTATTTGATTTATAGCTACTAAGTCTCCATCAGGTGTATTATTTTTATCGCCTTTTGTTTGATATAATACAGTACCATCATTTTCTATTTTATCAACTACACGATGTGCAATATTTTTCTCCCCTATAGTATAAATAATAATAGAATTTATAGGAATTTTTTTTAATTCTGTATCATTTATTTTTTTAAAAATAACAACATCTCCTCTAGAAAATTGAGGCATCATACTATTTGACAATATAGTTATTGGCTCATACTTGAATAGCCCTAGCATAAAACAAACTAAACTTATGCATATAGTAAGTGTTATTACATAAATAATTTTTTCATATAAATTTTTTTGTTTACTCTTTATATCTTTTTTTATTTTTGTAAATTTAAATTTAAATAATAAATAAATTAATATAGGTGTTAATATTCCCATTGAACCAATTCCGAACCAATCTAAATTTGGTAAAATTGGTAACAACAAAATTACTAATTCGCTGACCAATCTAAACATTAAAGGTAATATAAATGTCCCTTTCAATGTTAAATAAGTATACAAACAACTACCAGCTATTAGAGGTAATATATTTGAGCAAATATATTGAAAAAAGTGTTCTTTATTTGGATACAAACTTATTAATATATGATAATTAATTTCTAGCAATATTAATAAAATTGTTAAAAATATTTGTAATAATTTATTATCTCTATTTCTATTTAAAAAGACACTTCTTGTTATTTCTATACCAATTATTGGAAGTATTTGAATAATAATATTTTTTAATATTGGTATTATTGAATGATTATATGGACTTTTTGAAAATCCAAAAATAAAACCTGTATAAAAATAAAAAGTAGCATAAATACACGAAATTATCATCATATTGATATAATATTGTTTGTTGTTGTTAAACCTAATATAATTCTTCTTTATATTCCATATTAAATAAATTATTATCCCTGCCCAAAATGTTGGATTTATAAAATTTGTATAAAATATATTATTATTAATTGTTGCATAAATTGTTATAAGTTCATATATAATTAAAATTATTAATATATATTTGTTTGGCACAGAAAAATTATTTTGTCTGTGCCTACTCTTGTACATAATCAATAGTGCCTTTTATTGTTTTTGTTCTAATCTCTGGTACTTCTTTAGTGTTTTCGTCATATTTTACAGTTACCGTAAAAGTTGTTTGTTGCCCTGCTTTTAATGAAGTTTCTGGCTGTGTTGTTGTATAATTAATTGCTGGTGAGCCGTTTTCATCATCAGCTTCAAATGTTGCACTTTGCAATTTAGCATCAATTGTTCCTGCGTTTTCTATTGTTACTAAATAGGTAACATAGTCTCCCGGCTCGTTTAGTTCTGCCTTAAAAGTTACACTAGTATTTGTATTAGTTGGAGTTCCTGCTTTACCTCCTTCACTAAATTCTTGTGCTTCAACACTAACTATTTTAACATCCCATTCTCCCACTATTTCTGCATTTCCATCAAGTGTTAATTGAGTAGCAAATGTTGAATAGGCTACTGCCATAGCAACTATTACTACTAATAAAGCAATAATTATAATATTTTTATTATTTTTCATCTTCTCCCATATTAGCCTTTTGGCTAACATTGTCCCCCTTTCACATTACGTCATAGGCATTTTAATGTTACATAATAATTTTATGTTTAATTTATTATATGTGAAAAATTTTTTTGTGTGTCAATATAATATTATGTTAATACAAAATAACACCTTTTTATTGTCCAAATAATACATTATATTATAGAGGTAATTACTATGAATAAAAATAAAAATATTATAATAATTTCAATGCTATTTACAATATTATTTATGGCAATAGGTTTTTCTTCTCTTGTTACTCAATTGGATCTTGACGGCACTTCAACTATTGTGGGGATATGGGATGTAAAAATAACTGGTGTTAATATTTTATATGTTAGTGATGGTTGTGATGCAGGAAAGCCTCAATTTACAGATACTTCTGTAAGTTTTGATGCGAAATTAATAAAACCTGGTGATTATATTACTTATTTTATAACTATAGAAAATAGAGGAACCTTTAATGCTGTTTTAAAAAATGCTACATTTACTTCAGATGATGATCCTTCTTCAATTATTTATTCTACTACTGGCCCTGAACCTTCAATAGATGCTGGTGGCTTTTCATTTTGTATGGTTATGGCAAAATTTGATGAAAATGCTACAGAAGTACCAGAAGTTAAAACAAAAAAAATAAGTGGTTTTATAGAATATGTTCAAGAATAAATTGAATAATGAATAAAAATAAAAGAACTAGATAACTTCTGAAGGAGAAATCTAGTTCATAAACAAAAAATAAAGCATATAAATATATGATTTATTATTGAAATTGTAACAAAAAAAGCAATATAAGTCAATAATAAAATTAAAAAATAGAATAAATTTTGAAAAAACTAGTAAAATAAATTTAATAGTGATATACTAAAACAAAAAACATAGGAGGATTAGTATGGAAGAACTAAAAGAAAAATTATTTAATAAGAAGAAAGTTGGTTGGGAAAACATAGAAACCAGGCAAAAAGAAGAAATATTTAACTTTTGTAAAGGATATATGGATTTTTTAAATAAAGCTAAAACAGAAAGAGAATTTATAAAACAATCTAAAAAAGTAGCAAGTGAAAATGGATTTAAAGATATATCTGAATTTAATGAATTAAAACCGGGTGATAAAGTATATTTTATCAATAGAGATAAAAGTATGTACTTAGCTGTAATTGGGCAAGAAAAAATGGAGAATGGGCTTCATATTATAGGATCACATGTTGACTCTCCAAGATTAGATTTAAAGCCAAATCCATTATATGAAGATGGTGGATTTGCATATTTTAAAACACATTATTATGGTGGAATTAAAAAATATCAATGGACTGCAATACCTTTAAGCATTCATGGAGTTATTGTAAAGACAAATGGTGAAAAAATTGAATTAAATATTGGTGAAAATGAAAGCGATCCAATATTTACTATTACAGATTTATTACCACATTTAGCAATAGAACAAATGGAGAAAAAATTAAAAAATGGCGTAGAAGGAGAAAATTTAAACTTATTAATAGGTAGTATCCCAATTAATGGCGAAAATGGAACAGAAAAAGTAAAATTAAATATTTTAAATATATTAAATCAAAAATATGGAATAACTGAATCAGATTTATATAGTTCTGAAATTGAGCTTGTACCGGCATTTAAAGCAAGAACAATGGGATTTGATGAAAGCTTAATTGCAGCATATGGGCAAGATGACAAAATTTGTGCATATACTTCACTTATGGCAATGATGAATTTAGAAAATATAAAAAATACAGCAGTTTGCATTTTATCAGATAAAGAAGAAATTGGAAGTATGGGAAATACTGGAATGGAATCACATGTATTTGATTATTTTGTATCAGAATTATTAAACAAAGCTGGAGAAAATAGAGTAAATTTATTAGATAAGGTTTTCTGCTATTCAAAAATGCTTTCTTCAGATGTTGATGCAGGATTTGACCCAATATATGCAAATGTGTCAGATAAAAATAATGCTGGCTTCTTAGGAAGAGGAATTGCATTAGTTAAATATACAGGATCTAGAGGAAAATCTGGTGCATCTGATGCAAATGCAGAATTTGTTGCATGGACTAGAAATATGTTAGAGAAAAACAATATAAAATATCAATTAACAGAGCTTGGAAAAGTAGATATTGGCGGTGGAGGAACTATTGCCTATATTCTAGCAAATAAGGGAACTGATGTTATTGATTGTGGAGTTCCAGTTCTTTCTATGCATGCACCTTATGAAGTTACAAGTAAATTTGATGTTTATGAGGCTTTTAAAACATATAAAGCCTTTTGGAATGAATAAAATAGCGTAATGTATCTTCTAATGTTAAATAATATTTAACATTAGAAGTTTTTTTATATTGTTTATTTAATTTATAAATACAAACATAACTTAAACTTTAGTATTGCCAAAATAAAATTGTTGTGATATAATGTCGACATAATTAGTAGACGGAGTGATTTTATGTTTGAATTTGCTTTTAAAACATCGGGATTAAAATATAAGAAAAATCCTATATATGAAATGCAAGATATTAAACTTATACAAGCTACAGATATTCCCAAAAATGCAACTATAGGGGAACTAGTAGGTCCTGATTTTGTTGGAAAACTTGCTATATCCTATCAAAAAGATAATATCGGTCGTAGTTCTGGAAATGCACAGTGGTGTAAAGTTTATGATTGTAAAAATGGTGAATATGTTTATAAGGGAACTGCCATACATAAATGTGTAGATCCAGAATATACAGAACAAAATTATAATGAAAAGTTATTTTCTGTTTTTGGTAATTTATTTTTTGATTCTAATTATGTTAGAATACCCGATATTGATTTAGTAAAAGACTCTGATTTTTCTGATAAGCCTGCCATATTAAGTTACAATATTGTACATAGAGAAGATATAGAAGGACAAAACAAAGAAGAAATGACTAATATGCAAACAGTCGCATTAAGCATAATAGAAAGGCAAACTCTTAAATATGATAGAGTTCCATTGTCTACAATATTAGAAGCGGTTAAGGCTACAGTAAATAAACATGTATTAAATGAAAAAAAAGCAATGAAGAAAAAAGTTGAAAATGCTATAATGAATTCACAAATCTCAAAGCAATTAGGGGAAAATGAACAAGCAATGACTGATGAACAAGAAAAACTAGTAACACTTATGAAAGAAAAAATTGATGAAATTGATGAATCAACAACTTCAAAAAGTCTCTTATTAGATTTGAGTAAAGCAATGGGAAGAGAAGTAACACAAGAAGAAGTAGAAGATATCAATATTAACGGTACAAACATAATGTTAATTTTAAGAAATATAAAGGCTTTAGTAAAAAATACAAATAGAAACTATAAAGAATTAGAAAAAAGTATTGTCCAAGTTACTGTAGTAGATTTAATGACAAATAATATAGATAGACATTTAAATAACTGGGCTCTTATAATGGATAAAGAGACAGGAAGATATACATTGGGATTATTTGATCATGCAACGTCATTTTTTAATATGAGTTTAAAAAATGATTATTTAGCAATATCACAAAAAGATTTAAAAGAACACTGGGCAACAAGTAGCGTTTTAAGAGATAATCCTATTGATATTGAGAAAGTTTCTAGTAATGGATTAGATGTATTCAGAGAACTCATGGAAAATTATGAACCTTATGTAATAGAGATATTGCAAGGAATACATGATGTATTGCCTACTTTTGAAAAAGCAATTGGATATGAAACCATATCTGATGAAGAATTCAAACAATTATCTGAAAAAAATTCAAAAAAATATTATCGCTCAGAAACTGATATTGCTATCCCTACAAAAAAAGTAATGGAAGGATTTAATATGAAATTTAAAAGAATAGCAAAAGATTATGGATTAGTATTTGATGATGAAAGAATAGATGATGAATATAGAGATTGATATTTGATGATGAAAGAATAAATGATGAATATAGAAATTAATATTTAAGAAAGGAAATAATTAAGTTATTATGGAAAATAAAAATAAAGAACAAGTAAATGAGGAATACTATTCAGTAGTAGTTTGGAAAGATTTAAATGGTAAATCACATATTGTTGGAACTTTGTCATATTTTAATGGAAAATACTACTTTAAGTATGAACAAACATCATTAGACAAAGCAAGAGAAAATAATTTTACAAATGTAGCAGGTTTTAATGATGATGAAAAATTATATGTTAGTGAAAATTCATTATTTAATTTTTTTAAAATGAGAGTATCTCCAACAATTCAAGAGCATCCTGCTGCTTTGGGAAAATTAATAGAAACAAGGGGAAGAAATACTAATGATGATATATCAATAATGCCTATTCCTAAAGGCTATCATCCTGCAATAAAAGCAGAAATACAAAGGATGGAAAAAAATCAATCTGAAGCAGAGCAATCTCAAAATAAAGGATTTGGAATAGGTGAATAATATTTAAATATGAACTATTATAATCCCAATGGCTTGAATAATAAATAAATTCAATGTATTGGAAGTCAATAAATTATTAGTAGCTTCAATAACTCCAAACATATCATCCTGACCTTTTTTATAATATTTCTGTGATTCAAAAAAAGTTATAAGCTCAGGAATGCTTGTTATAAGTCCTAATAAAATACCAATTATAAGTTCAGGAATATTAAATAAATAGCATAAGGTTTCAAGAGTATTTCCTAATAACTCACTAATTATATATAAAACTACACCTGTTACAATTAATAAAACTGTGCATATTAAAACTTTATTTAAATTTTTATTTTTTATCTCCATTTGATCTTGAATATCTTTTTCATTTTTATTCAAGTATAATTTGTGCGCATTATTATTTAAAAAAACAAATAATAAATATAAAATTATAAATAATGGAATAATAGACATATTCAGTTCTATATTTAGATTGAGCAATATTATTGGAATTATAATTGTTATTATTACCAAAATAATATCAGTCTTTATTGCTTTATTTTTCAATTTTTTAGTATTTTTATTTAAAATAATAGCTGATAAATATTGAATTAAATTAATAATATTTGAACTTAAGATGTTATATAGACTAGCACCGATATAATCCTTTTAGGCTTGATGTAGTTATTGTTAATAATTCAGGCACAGATGTTGCTAGTCCTGCTATATTTCCAGTAGTTTTTGCTTTTATATTCAAATTGTCTGCCAATTTTCGTATAGTTTTTACTAATATATATTTTGATATTATAACAATTGTAGTCGAATAAATAATAAATTTTATAATCTCAATTAACAATCTCTTTACCTCCATTATATAGTTTGTCCATGATTTATTTATTTTATTATTTTTGTTAAATACTACATAACCAAAATATTGCAAATTTATCTTTTTATGCCATATTTTTTATTGACATACATTTAAATATTTTGTTATTATATAAATTAATAAAGGACTATTTATATAAGAAATATTCCTAAATGGATAATATGTAAGTAAAGGAGATATAAAAATGTTAAAAGAAAAATTATTAGAAGATTTAAAATTGGCAATGAAAGACAAAGATGAAATAAAAAAGAATACTGTTCAAATGATTAGAGCTGCAATATTGCAGGTTGAAAAAGACAAAGGAATTAAATTAGAAGATGACCAGATAATTGATATTATTGCTAAAGAAATGAAAAAAAGGAAAGATTCTCTAGGTGATTATGAAAAAAGTGGAAGAGAAGATTTATTGAATGCAGTAAAAAGAGAAATGGAAATTATTTCAAATTATTTGCCAAAACAATTATCAAAAGAAGAATTAACAACAATTGTAAAACAAGTAATTGATGAATTACACGCTACAGATATAAAAGATATGGGAAAAGTTATGAAGGCTTGTAAAGAAAAAATTGGTGCTGCAGCAGATGGTAAATCAATAAATGAAGTTGTAAGAGAATTATTATAAATAATTTACTTACTTAATAAAGATTATAAAAAATGATAATTAAAAGGAAAATTTATAGTATGGATAAAGGAGTCTTATTTGTTTTAAATAATTGTGAAAAAACTTTAAAATTAGTTAACGAAATTAAAGAATTTAAGGATCTAAAAAGTCTAGTTGTAAGAGAATACTATTACTTAAAATCTATAAAATATACTGGAAATATGTATGAGCATTTTTTAAAATATAAATCAGGCAATCATAAATACGCAGAAAAATTTAAGTTTTTAGATAAATATGGAATAATTTCTAATGAAAATATGGCAGATTATATTAAAACTAATTATCCAGATGAAATGGATCACTATTTAACTATAGATGATTTAATAATTGGAAATACATATACTAATAATGAAATAGCTAGTACCTTTAAATGTTCTAATATGGGAGGTATGCGTCGTTCATTAGAAACTAATTCTCTAGTTTTGATAGTAAAACATACAAATCCATTATATGATGACCATTGGACTGAAGAAGGAATACTAAATTATACTGGAATGGGAACTAAAGGAAATCAGAGTTTGGATTTTGCTCAAAATAAAACATTGGCTATTGCAAAAAAAGAAGGAATAAAAGTATATTTGTTTGAGTCTTATAAGGATAATGAATATTATTATAATGGAGAAGTAGAAGTAATAGGTCCTATAACAACTGCAGAAGAATTAGATTCTGATGGTAATCTTAGAAAAGTTATAAAATATCCATTAAAATTAAAAGAAGAAATGAAAAAGGCTTTTATTACCGAAGATTCTTTAAAAAATAGTATTGAAATAAAAGAAAAAGAAATCAAAAAATTATCTTATGAAGAACTAAAAAAGTCAGCATTAAAAATTAAAAATAAAAGTTATAGTAAACAGATTATTACTACTTATAGGGATAGAAATCCTATAGTAAGTCAGTATACAAAAAAAAGAGCAAATGGCTATTGTGATTTATGTGATAATAAAGCACCTTTTTTAAGCAAAAATCATGAACCATATTTAGAAAATCATCACTTAATAACTTTAGCTGAAAATGGTCCAGATGTTACATATAATACTGTTGCACTATGTCCTAATTGTCATAGAAAAATGCATATTGTAAATGATAAAAAAGATTTTAAAAAATTAATAAAAAAGATTTATGGATATCTTTTGAAAGAAAAAGATGAAAAACAATTAGAAGAATTTAAAAATCTATTTGGAAATATATTTGAAAAGTAATTAAGTCCTCTTTTTTATTTTAAAAGGAGCTTGCATTGAAGTGCACCCCGATTAGTAGACCATAATAAAAAAGAATTATGGTATACTTTAATCGGAGGTGTATTTTTTATGGGAAAGAAAGGACAAAAGTATAGAAAAGACTATGATGATGATTTAATAGAAAAAGTGATTAACGAATATCAAAATAATAATAAATGAATAATTTAATCTAATTTTTGAAACAATATTTGTATTTCTCAAATTTAAAAAAAATTAAATTTTGCGAAATGAAATAAAAAATTTCCACATGCCATTTCGCAAAAATAAAAAAACTTGATTTTCGCGAAATGAATTGATATAATATTATTGAGGTGAAAAGAATATGAAATTAATAAAAAGAAATTACTTGCAAGAACTCATAGATGTAATAGGTACTCCAGATATAAAAGTTATAACTGGAGTTAGACGTAGTGGAAAATCAAAATTATTAGAAATGTTTAAAAAATATGTAGAAGAAAATATAAAAACTTCAAATATTATAAGTATTAATTTTAATTTAATAAAATTTGACAAACTTAGAGAATATCACGCTCTTAATGATTACATTGAAGAAAGATATATAAATGGAAAAAAGAATTTTGTTTTAATAGATGAAGTACAAATGTGTGCTGAATTTGAAAGGACGATAAATAGTCTTCATGCAGAAGAAAAATATGATAT
>CANRHX010000025.1 GCA_947630545.1 uncultured Clostridia bacterium | reverse complement strand
AATATATAATTTAGCGGAAATATTTTTCCGTTAATGTTTAGAAATTTTTGGGACATTTTCAAAAGTTATTGACATAATTTTAAAGAAATTTTCTAAAATAAGTTAAAAGTATTGAATATTTTAAGGATTATCTTTATAATTATTTAGTATAACATTCTAATCATATTTTTGGAAATATTAAAGGAAAGGTGAAAAATGATAAAAGAAAAATTGAAGCAAAAACCCAAAAAAGAGAGTTTTGTTCAAGGTGTTGTAACATTAATTTTTTCTCAAATACTAATAAAAATTTTAGGATTAGTATATACACTTTATTTAACAAATAGAGAAGGATTTGGAGATAAAGGAAATGGTATAGTAGCAAGTGGTTATCAAATTTATGCAATGCTACTTACAATTTCATCCATAGGTGTTCCTAGTGCTATATCAAAATTAGTTTCAGAAAGAATAGCCATTGGAGATCACAAAGGAGCTCATAGAATATTTAAAATAGCATTCGCTACATTTGCTTTTATAGGATTAATAGGAAGTTTACTACTATTTTTTGGAGCAAGAATGATTGCAAACGAGTGGCTTCAAATTCCAGAAGCAGAGATGACACTTGTAGCTCTGGCACCAGCTATATTTTTTGTTGCAATAGCAAGTGTAATGAGAGGATATTTTAATGGAAGACAAAGTATGAAAACCACAGCAAGATCACAAACTTTAGAACAAGTATTTAAAACATTATTAACAATTATAATAGTAGAAATTGTTGCAATGCTTTCTAATGTTTCCACAGAATGGATGGCAGCAGGAGCTAATTTAGCAACAACACTTGCAACATTTTTAGGCTTTAGTTACTTATATTTATATTATAAAACTCAAAGAAGAGAAATTGCATCAGAAATAAAGAATACAGTAAATTATAAACAAGAAAGAGTAAAAACAATAATAAAAAGAATACTATTGGTATCAATTCCAATAGCATTAACAGCAATACTATCATCTATAAATAAAAATATAGATTCATTTACAGTAGTTAGGTCGCTAAAAGAGTTTATGCCAGAGGATATGGCAACAGCACAATACGGAATTTTAGGTGGTAAAGTTGATACCTTAACTAATTTACCACTAGCCATAAATGTAGCTTTTGCAACTGCTTTAGTTCCAGCCATATCTGCAGCAAAAGCAAGAAACGATCATAAAACAATTAAAGAAAAAACATCATTTTCTTTACTAGTCTCAATTCTTATAGGATTACCATGTACAGTAGGAATGTACATATTTGCTCAACCAATATTAAATTTATTATTTCCAAACGCAAATGAAGGAGCAGTAATATTACAAATCAGTTCTCTTGCAACCGTATTTACAATAATCGATCAAACAATAAATGGCGCACTGCAGGGATATGGAAAATTAATAATTCCTACAATTTCATTGGGATGCCGGTGTAATAGTAAAATTAATATTAAATTTGATTTTAGTTCCAATACCAAGTATAGGAGTAAATGGAGCTGCTTGGGCTTCAGTGGCATGTCATGCTGTAGCATTCACAATTGCAATAACATCATTAATTAGAAATATTAAGTTAGACTTAAAAATATCAAAATATGTTATAAAGCCAGCAATTGCAACCTTTATAATGGGAATTTGCTCATATTACATATATTCATTATTAAGTGGTATAATTGTAGGAAGATTGGCTACAATAATAGCAATTGCAATAGCTGTAATTATCTATTTAATAGCGATTGCGGTACTTAAAATTTTCTCCAAAGAAGAAATTTTGAGTTTACCAATGGGGAATAAAATCTATCAAATCCTAGAAAAATCAAAAATATATTAAATTTTTCTAAAAAAAAAGAAGGATTTTAGCTCAATTTGGCGAATAATATTATTGTAGTAATAAAAAGTGCTTAAAATATGCATTTTTTATACATACTTTAAATCTTATAGGAGGTAATTTAAATGAACAAAGCTGAATTAATCGCAGCAATAGCTGCAAAAACAGGTGACACAAAAAAAGCAGCTGAAGCATCAGTTAATGCATTCGTTGAAGCTGTTACAGAATCTTTAGTAAAAGGAGACAAAGTTCAATTAGTTGGATTTGGATCTTTTGAAGTAAGAAAAAGAGCAGCTAGAAAAGGAAGAAACCCACAAACTAAAGAAGAAATCAAAATACCTGCATCAAAAGCTCCAGTTTTCAAAGCTGGTAAAGCATTAAAAGATTTAGTAAACAAAAAATAAAAATTTTATATAGAGATATAAATATATGAATTAATAAAAAAGAGGCTTAAAAAAGTCTCTTTTTTAGGTAATGGAGGAAAACAAATGCAAGTAAAAAATCCAAAGTTTGAAATATCAGCAGTAGGTGCAAAACAATATCCAACAAGTAATTTACCAGAAATAGTATTAGTAGGAAAATCAAATGTAGGAAAATCAAGCTTTATAAATACAATGATAAATAGAAAAAAACTAGCACGAACAAGTAGTGAACCAGGAAAAACACGACAAATAAATTTTTACAACATAGATGATACATTTTATTTTGTTGATTTACCAGGATATGGTTATAGCAAAATGTCAAAAAAAGAACAGGAGCAAGTAGGAAAATTTATTGAAGAATACTTATTTAATAGAAAGCAAATTGAATTAATAATATTTTTAGTGGATATAAGGCATAGCCCTACTGAAAACGATAAATTAATGTATAACTATATAATATCTTCAGGATTACCATGTATAATACTTGCAAATAAAGCTGACAAAATAGCAAAAACAAAAGTAGATGAAGAAGTAAGAAAAATACAAAAACAATTAAATCCAATAGGAGATATTCCAACATATGCATTTTCCTCAGAAAGAAAAATATATAGCGATAAAGTTTGGGAGAAAATTGACAATATATTAAAAGAAAGTTGATATAAATATGTAAAAATAATATATAAATGGTAGCGTTCACAAAAAATTCACAAAAAAAATTTAGCAGAAACTATTGACAAGTGCTAAAAATGGTTATAATATATAACAAGTTAGCAATCATACCTAAAGAGTGCTAAAAGGGGTGAGAAAATGCTAGATGATAGGAAAAAACGAGTTTTACAAGCAATTGTAGAAGAATATATAAACACTGCAGAGCCAGTAAGTTCAAATGCATTAACAAAAAGTTATGGTTTAAATTACAGTAGTGCCACAATAAGAAATGAGATGGCAGACTTAGAAAAAAGTGGTTATCTAGATAAAACGCATACATCATCAGGTAGAATTCCATCTGAAAAAGGATACAGATATTATGTAGATGAACTTATAAACGATAATGACATTAGCATAGAAGAAATAAAATATATAAGTTCAAAACTAGAAACAAAAGTCAATGAAATTGAAGACTTAACAAAACTTACAGCGACAACAATTTCTGAAGTTACACATTACACAACATTATCTATTGGCCCAAAAAATGATGAACAATTAATCGAAGAAATAAAATTTGTTCAATTAGGTTCAAGAATGATAATGGCAGTAATTTTAACAGATAATGGATTGGTAAAAGAAACAATAATAAAATTTGATGAAGACATAACAGCTAAGCAAGTTGAAACTGTAAATTATATGTTTAATCAAAAACTAAAAGGAAAACCTTTAGAAACAATAAAAGGACCGTTAGAAGATTACTTATTTGATGAAATGAGTTATAGTGTAAATGTTATAAAGCCAATAATTGAACAAATAAAAAAGGCAATAGCAGAAGATGAAAAAATTTTTTTAGAAGGAGCTAACAAATCTTTTGACTTACCAGAATTTAATAGTTTAGAAGTAGCAAAAAATTTTGTAAATGTTTTAGACACAAAAGAATTAATGGAAGATATGTTAAATTCTGGATTTGCACAAGACATTAATGTATATATAGGAAATGAAAATGAAAAAGAAGAATTAAAAGATTTTAGTATAGTCACATTTAAGCACAAAGTAGGAAATAAAGATTTAGGAACAATAGGAATAATTGGACCAAAGAGAATGGATTATTCAAAGGTTATTTCTGTAATGAAATATATTAGCAAAAAGCTTAATGGAAATATAGAAGAATAAAAAATGAAAGGAAAGTTAGCAATGGCAGGAAATAAAGAAGAAAATAAGAAGGAAGAAAAAGAAGAAATAAAAGAAAAGACAGAATTAGAGCTAAAACAAGAAGAATTAGATGATGTTACAGACAGATATAAGAGAGTTTTAGCAGAATTTGAAAATTACAAAAAAAGAAGTAACAAAGAAAGAGAAGCACTATATAGCTCAATATTAGGAGATGTAGTTGAATCAATGCTTCCAGTTGTAGACAATCTAGAAAATGCAGCTAAAGTAGAAACTGAAGATGAAAACTATAAAAAGGGTGTTGAAATGGTCCTAAAACAATTTAAAGATGTACTTCAAGCAAAAGGAGTAGAAGAAATAAAGACAATTGGAGAAACTTTTGATCCAGAGTTGCATGAAGCAGTAAGCAGTATTCAAAATAAGGATTTAGGAGAAAAGGAAATTGCAGAAGAATATAGAAAGGGCTACAAAATTGGAAATAAAGTGATTAGACATTCAATGGTAGTTGTAGCAAATTAAAATTTAACAAAGTTTTTAAATTTAAAATATAAATTATATAAACGAGGTAAACCCTCAAAAGAAAGGATGATAAAAATGGGAAAAATCATAGGAATCGACTTAGGAACAACAAATTCATGTGTATCAGTAATGGAAGGAGGAGAAGCAGTTGTTATACCAAATGCAGAAGGTAACAGAACAACTCCATCAGTAGTTGCATTTTCTAAAAATGGGGAAAGACTAGTAGGACAAATTGCAAAACGTCAAGCAGTTACAAATCCAGACAATACTGTTATATCTATCAAAAGAAAAATGGGAACAGCAGAGAAAGTTAAAATAGAAGGTGATTCATTCACACCACAAGAAATATCAGCGATGATATTACAAAAATTAAAAACAGATGCTGAAAATTATTTAGGACAAAAAGTAACACAAGCTGTTATAACAGTTCCAGCATATTTCAATGACAGTCAAAGACAAGCTACAAAAGATGCAGGAAAAATAGCAGGACTTGAAGTTTTAAGAATTATAAATGAACCAACAGCAGCAGCACTTGCATATGGAATGGATAAAGAGCAAGACCAAAAAATATTAATATATGACTTAGGTGGAGGAACATTTGATGTTTCAATCTTAGATATAGGAGATGGAGTATTCGAAGTTTTAGCAACAAACGGAAACACACACTTAGGTGGAGATGACTTTGATGAAGCAATAATCAACTATCTAGTAGATGAATTTAAAAAATCAAATGGAATTGACCTAAAATCTGATAAAATGGCAATGCAAAGATTAAAAGAAGCTGCAGAAAAAGCAAAAATCGAGCTATCTGGTGTTCAACAAACACAAATTAATTTACCATTTATTACAGCAGACGCAACAGGACCTAAACATTTAGATGTAAACTTAACAAGAGCAAAATTTGAAGAATTAATTCACGATTTAGTAGAATCAACAGTTACACCAGTTAACAATGCTTTAAAAGATGCAGGATTAACAGTAAATGATATACACAAAGTATTATTAGTTGGTGGATCTACAAGAGTTCCAGCTGTTCAAGAATTAGTTAAAAGATTAATAGGAAAAGAAGCAGATAAAGGTATCAATCCAGATGAATGTGTTGCAATTGGTGCAGCAATTCAAGGTGGTGTACTTTCTGGTGATGTTAAAGATTTAGTATTATTAGATGTAACTCCATTATCTCTAGGAATAGAAACATATGGTGGAGTATTTACAAAATTAATTGAAAGAAATACAACAATACCAACTAAAAAATCACAAGTATTCTCAACAGCAGCAGATGGTCAAACATCAGTTGAAGTTCACGTATTACAAGGTGAAAGAGAAATGGCTGCATATAACAAAACTCTTGGAAGATTTCAATTAACAGGAATTCCAGCAGCACCTCGTGGAGTACCACAAATAGAAGTTACATTTGATATAGACGCTAATGGAATTGTTCATGTATCTGCAAAAGATATGGCAACAGGAAACAGTCAAAATGTATCAATAACAGCTTCAACAAATCTTACAGATGAAGATATAGATAAAGCTATAAAAGATGCAGAAGCACACGCATCAGAAGATAAGAAAAAGAAAGAAGAAATTGAAGTTAAAAATAATGCAGAAAGTTTAGTTTATAATAGCGAAAAAACATTAGGTGAATTAGGAGACAAAATTAGTGCAGAAGAAAAATCAAAAGTAGAAACAGAAATTGAAAACACTAAAAAAGCTCTTGAAACAAACGACACAGAAAAAATTAAAGAAGCAACAGAAAAATTAACAAAAGTATTTTATGATATGTCTGAACAATTATATAAGAATGCAAATCCAAATGGTGGAGTAGATCCAAATGCAACAGCAGGTGCTGAAGGAGCAGAAGCTAATACAGATGGAAATACTAATGGAAATGTATATGATGCAGACTACAAAGTAGAAGATGACAACAACAAATAAAATAACAACATAAAAATAAATATGAAAAATATAAAAGAAATATAAAAGAAATATAAAAGAAATATATATTAAAAAAAAGTGACGCGCAGTTTGGAAGGAGAATATGAAGTTGTTAAAAACTTGTTTTTATACAACTTCAATTCGTACGACCAGTAAGGAACGGCTATTTTAATATATATTTCTTTATAATAATTAATTATAAGGAGTTAATAATGGCGACTAAAAGAGATTATTATGACATTTTAGGTGTAGACAAAAATGCCACAGATGATGAACTAAAAAAAGCATACCGTAAAATGGCAAAAAAGTACCATCCTGATGCAAATCCAGATAATAAAGCAGAAGCAGAGGCCAAATTTAAAGAAGTAAACGAAGCATATGAAGTTTTATCTGATTCACAAAAAAGAAAAATGTATGATCAATTCGGAACTGCTGATCCACAAGGATTTGGAGGAGGACAGGGACCATTTGGGCAAGGTGGATATTATTCATATACTGGTTCAGGTTTTGACGGATTTGGCGATTTTGGAGATTTAGGAGATATATTCTCTTCATTTTTTGGAGGAGGATTTGGTTCTAGAGCAAATTCAAGAAAACAAAATGGACCAAAAAAAGGTGCAGATTTAAATTTACATATGGAAATCACATTTGAAGAAGCATTTTTAGGAGTAGAAAAAGAAGTATTAGTAACCAGAAATGAGCAATGTACTAATTGTCATGGAACAGGTGCAAAACCTGGAACTAATCCAATGAAATGTCCAGAATGTAATGGAACAGGTCAAGTAAGACAAGTTCAAAACACTATTTTAGGACAAATGCAAACAACAAGAACTTGTAGTGCATGTCATGGAACTGGTGAAATTATAAAAGAACCATGTGAAGTTTGTAAAGGAAAAGGAACAGTTAGAAAACAGCCTAAAATAAAAGTAAAAATTCCAGCTGGTATAGATGATGGCCAAACAGTAGTATTAAGAGGAGAAGGAGAACCAGGGCAAAAAGGTGGACCCAAAGGAGATTTATATATTACAGTGAAGGTCAAAAAACATAGCATATATACTAGAAAAGGAAATAATGTATTATGTGATATACCAATAACCATAACGCAAGCAACTTTAGGTGCGGAATTAGAAATACCTATGGTTAACGGAAGTAAAGAAAAATACAAAATTCCTGAAGGAACTCAAACAGGAACTAAATTTACAATTAGAAACAAAGGATTTAAGTCCGTTAGTTCAAGCATTCAAGGAGACTTTGTATTTACAGTAGTTGTTCAAACTCCAAAAAAATTATCAAAAGAGCAAAGAGATTTATTAATGCAATTAGCAAGAACTATGAATGAACAGCCTCCTGTAAAGAAAAGGGGCATATTTGGATAAAATTTACAAAAAGTATTGACAAAATTACAATATTATGTTAAGTTTAATGTAAGCTTTTTATTTGAAAGTGGCGAGGTGTAGCCAAAAAGGAAAGGCAGCCAGTAGAGTATCTGGTAAATGTAGGTTCGAATCCTACCACCTTGATTAAAAGGGAGAGACAATTCTCTCTTTTTTTCTTTTTATGCAAATAAATAAAAAAATAGTTTTAGGTTAAAATAAAATTAAGGAGGTAAAAATGTTTAAACCTAAAACTATTTTTTTTGAAAAAGCAATTGAAAATTATGAGCTTGGAAAACAGCTTTTAGAAAAATATAAAGAAGTTCCAAAAGTTGAAATAGAAAATCATAATAATATTGAGCAAATGAGAAAGCAAGAAAATAAAGAATTTCTAAATTTAAAAAGAAACCTAATAATAGGAGTAAGAAAAACGCATAAATTTGTCGAAAATCACAAAACATCAGATTATTTAGTACCATATACATCATCTGGATGCACTGCAGCATGCATGTACTGTTATTTAGTATGTAATTATAATAAGTGTTCATACCTAAGGTTATTTGTAAATAGAGAACAAATGTTAGAAAAAATTATAAAAACAGCAGAAAAATCAGAAAAAGAATTAACATTTGAAATAGGTAGTAACAGTGATTTAATATTAGAAAATACAATTACAGGAAATTTGCCATGGACTATAGAAAATTTTAAAAATACAAAAAAAGGAAAATTAACATTTCCGACAAAATTTGACATGGTTGATGATATATTAAATCTGGATCATCAAGGTAAAGTAATTGTTAGAATGAGTGTTAATCCAGAAGACATAATTAATAACGTTGAATTTGGAACATCAAGGTTAGAGGGAAGGATTCAAGCGATAAATAAATTAAAAGATGCAGGATACAAAATTGGAATATTAATCGCACCAGTAATAATGGTTGATAATTGGAAGGAGTTATATTTAGAATTAATAAAACAATTAGAAAGTAAATTAAGCGCAAATGTAAAAAAAGATGCCTTTTTTGAAGTAATATTTATGACATACAGTTTTGTTCATACAAAAATAAATGAAGAGGCTTTTCCAAATGCTATTAACTTATATAATAAAGAGCAAATGACAGGTAGGGGTAAGGGAAAATATATGTATAAAAATGATTTAAGAAAAGATGGAGAAATTTTTATAAGAGATCAACTTAATAAATATTTTCCTAACAATGAAATAATGTATATAGTATAATTTTTTGACAAACTATTTAAATTTTTTTTAAACCATGTTAAAATAGTAGCATAATATAAAGGAAAGAGAAAAATGGTAAAAAGAATAATAGTAGAAATAATATTAATTTTAATAACGGTATTAGTTGTAATATGTGGGTATTATCTAATATTAGATATAGAATCAAGAGTACCAACGGAATATGATGCAGAAGTAAATGTAGAGACAGATGAATTTATGTCTAGAAAAGTATTTATCTTAACACCAAAAAATGAACAAAAAAACAAAAAAGTCATATTATACTTTCATGGTGGAGCATATATGGCAGAAGCAACGCAACAACATTGGGACTTTTTAAAAAAACTAGTAAAAGATACAAAATCAACAATCATTATGCCAGATTATCCATTAACACCAAAACATACTTATAAAGATGTACTTAATATGATAGAACCACTATATAAAGAAATATTAGCAAGAGTAGAAAGCAAAAATTTAATAATGATGGGAGATTCAGCAGGAGGAGGAATGACTTTAGGGTTAGCAGAAAAATTAAGTATAAACAATATAGAATTACCATCTAAAACAATACTAATTTCACCATGGCTAGATGTTACTATGTCAAATAAAAAAATAGATGAAGTTCAAAAAAATGATAAAGATTTAAATAAAGGCAAATTAGCATTAGCAGGATTATCATACAGTAGAAATTTAGAAAGCGAAGATGAATACTTTGTAAATCCAATAAATGGAGAATTATCAAAATTAAAAAATATTATAATTTATACAGGAACATATGATATTTTAAATCCAGATTGCCATTTGTTACAGGAAAAAGCTAAAAAAGTAGATGTAGATATTCAAATAAACGAATATGAAACTGCATCACATATATGGATTATAAATAATAATGATGAACTAGCCAAAAAGGCTTATGAAGACTTA
Source organism: uncultured Clostridia bacterium (assembly GCA_947630545.1). Taxonomy (GTDB): domain Bacteria; phylum Bacillota; class Clostridia; order TANB77; family CAG-508; genus CAG-269. The sequence goes on along the minus strand of CANRHX010000025.1, from coordinate 13,253 downwards.
CTAAATAATGTGTGTCAATCAAACCCGGAACCGATGACACAAAATGTGTCAATCAAACCCGGAACCGTTGACACAAAAAAGGAGAAATAAATGAAGAATATAAAGGATTACAATTTAGATAGACTAAAAGAGGAAATAAAAGAAATGGGAGAAAAGCCATTTAGAGCAGAGCAAATTTTTAAATGGCTTTATCAAGATAAAGTAACAAGCTTTGATGATATGCTTAACTTATCATTAGATTTAAGAGAGAAGTTAAAGCAAAATTATACAATTTGTGACTTTAATGTTTTAAAAAAACAAGAATCTAAAGATCGGTACAAAAAAATATTTATTTGATGTATTAGATGGAAATGCTATAGAAACTGTTCTTATGAGTTATCACCATGGATATAGTGTTTGCGTTTCTACACAAATAGGATGCAAAATGGGATGCAAGTTTTGTGCATCTACAGGTATAAAATTTATTAGAAATTTAAGTTCTGGAGAGATAGTTGAACAAATTATAAAAATAGAACAGGACACAGGAGTTAGAGTTTCAAATATTGTATTTATGGGAATAGGTGAACCATTAGATAATTACGAAAATGTAGTAAATGCAATTAGAATTTTAAATAATCCAAAAGGATTGAACATAGGAGCAAGGCATATAAGTGTATCAACAAGCGGATTGGTTCCAATGATATATAAATTAGCACAAGAGAATATACAATGTACTCTTTCAATTTCACTTCATGCAACAACTGATGAAAAGAGAAGTTCAATGATGCCAGTAAATAAACGCTACAATATAGATGAATTATTAAAAGCATGTAAAGACTACATAAAAATAACTAATAGAAGAATATCTTTTGAGTATGCTTTAGCAAAAGATAATAATGATAATTTAGAAGATGCATCAAGACTAGTTAAATTATTAAAGGGAATGAATTGCCATGTTAATTTAATACCTATAAATAAAATAGATAATGGTAAATTTTCAAAAAGTTCAAATGAAAATATAATTAAATTTAGAGATTACTTAAATGATCATGGAATTGTGGCGACTATAAGAAGAGAACTTGGTTCAGATATTGATGCGGCATGTGGACAATTAAGAAGAAAAAACTTAAAAGATTAGTAAAAAATAAACGCATAAAAAGGTGAGAGATATGAAAAAAGAAAATAGATTATACTGGAGAAGGTTAGACAACTCAGCAAAAATTTTTCCAATATCAGCAGGTAAAAAATATAGTACAGTATTTAGGTTTTCAGTTGTTTTAAAAGAAAATATAGATCCTAAATTATTAAAAAAAGCAGTTATGTTAGCACTAGAAAAATATCAATCTTTTAAAGTAAGAATGAAATCAGGATTGTTCTGGAATTATTTTGAACATAATTCTAAAGAGCCAATAATAAGGGAAGAACAGGATTATCCATGTAAATATATAGACTATAGGCAAAATAATAATTATTTATTTAAAGTTACTTATTTTGAAAAGAAGATAAATATAGATATATATCATTCATTAACAGATGGAAATAGTGGGAATTTATTTTTTAAAGAGATAGTATATACATATATTGAATTAAGCCATCCAAAAGAATTTGAAGAAGAATTAAGAAGTGTAAGGAAAGTTGAATACACTACAGAAGATAGTTATATGAAAAACTATAATAAAAAAGCAAAATCAAATGCATCTTCTAAAAAAGCTTATATATTAAAAGGAGAAAGTATCAAATTAGGTGCAGTTTCAGCAATTCATGAAATAATTGATGCAGAAGCACTTAAAAAAATTTGTGAAAAAGAAGGTTGTACAGTAACTCAATACTTGTCAGCAGTTTTAATTTATGCAATATATGAGGAAAATTATAAAAAGAATAATGGAACAAAACCAATAAAATTATGCATACCAGTTAATTTAAAAAAATATTTTCCAAGCTCAAAAACTATGTCAAATTTCTTTTCATATATTACTTTAGAAGCAGAAATGAAAAAAGATAAAATTGATACATTTGAAAAAATTCTACAATTTGTAAAAGATGATTTTAAAAAAAGGTTAACAGAGGAAGAGATAATAAAAACAATGTCAGCTAATGTTAAAATTGGCAATAATCCGTTTATTAAAATAGTACCTCTTATATTAAAAAAAGCAATTGTTAGGCTTAGTTATATAGAAATTAGAAAATATACTACTATAACTTTTTCAAATGTAGGAAGAATGGGAATTATCGGTAAATATAAGCCTTACATTGAATACTTCCTAATGTTAATTGCACCAGAACCAGTTGAAAAAATAAAGTGTTCAGCTTGTACATTTGACAATAAAATGGTTTTTACATTTACATCAATATTAAATGATAGTAGCATAGAAAAAAGATTTTATGAATTTTTAATAGCTCGAGGGATAAAAGTAGAAATAGAAAGTAATGGTGTTTTAGATGTTATATCCACAAAAAATTAATGCAAAGAAAACAAATTTAATAATAAAAATTGCAATACTAATTTCACTTATTGTAGGAATTTTATTAGTATTAATAAATAGTTTGACAACTCCTAATATAAAGTGGGCTGGATATTGTAATGCAGGAATTATATATATATGGGTAACTGTATTATATGCCCTAAATAAAAATATAAATATAGCTAGTCATCTATTTATTCAAATGCTTGCTTTATCAGTTCTTAGTATTTATATAGATGTTAGATTAGGCTTTCAGGCATGGTCAATAAATTTAGCAATTCCAATTATAATAATCATAATTAATATAATCATGTTAATACTATCAATTGTAAGCTACGACAATTATATACGTTATGCATTTTTTCAATTGCTAATAGTTGTTGTTAGTTCAGTTCCACTATTTTTTATTTATGAGCATTTGGTAAATGATAAAACTTTAAGTATTGTTGCAACTAGTATATCTGGTGTTAATTTAATATTTAGTCTAATTTTTCATCATAAAGATATTAAATCAGAAATAGCAAGAAAATTTCATATGTAAAGATAGAAAAATCCCCCGCAGAATACACTGCAGGGGAAAAATTTTTGTAGTTAAGGCTGGAAATTGTTATTCTGTGCAAATAACATCCAGTAATAACCTTTTGGATGATGCTCTAGATCTTTAGACGGAACCTTCACGGACAAATAAAGTACAAGATTATCTACCTCTTCATAGTGACTCAGGAAAGTATTCCAAGCCTCTTCTTCTGAAATTCCGTCGTCATTACGCCAAAACAAGGCGTTATCAGGAATATCATCGAGGCCATAAACAACGGTGTTAACATTGTTGATGGTGGTTTCGTCTTGGAGATCATACAATTCCGGATGTGGAATACCTGCATTCCGCAAGTCTTCTATATCTCCGCCGTCGCTTAAAATAGTATAAATCTTATCAATTTGGGATTTTAAATTCCCGAAAATTGTGGTATCCCCAATCGTTTCATTGAGTACTTCGCATCCTAGATTCTTCCTCTGGTTGAGGAAGCTCTTAGCTAGTGCTCTCTGAACTTGACCATAGTCAGAACAGTAATCTGCGAATAAACTTCCATCGTGTCCGCACTCGTGCTGGACACACAAAACAAGGTAGTCACGTTCTGATTTTGGCAATAATCTTTCATCATATAAGACTCCAGCGAAGTCGTATGCGAAGAACCACCTTAGACCTGAATCTGAAACCTCACTTGGTTTTTTCGTTAGTTGTTGAGTTGGCTCTTGTACAAGTAATTCTTCAGCCTCCTCATTCAGTAAGGTTACACTAGGATATTCATCATATGAAACGATATTCGTATTTTTGTACGCTACGAAATCAGTTGATGATATCGGAGAATTATTGGCAAGTATATTGCCTAACATTACGATACTTAGTGCAACTGCTATTGCACCAAGAGGATCAAATTTCCAATCCTTGGTAGATTTTTCAATCTTTTCCATTAATCGAACTGTTCCCTTGTTTCCAAGATACCAGTAAAAAGGCGTTACAACCCATATTAGGGCTGCCAAATGAACTACAATCCACTCGAAGATCAGCTTGCACAGAGCTAACCATGAAAGGATTATTTCCCAAGTTCTTCTTCCACAAGGAATCAATCTTTCTTTGACCAAAAGGTATATACCGGCCATCCAAGGGAGAATCAGATTCTCATAGAAGCCTATCGTCTTTTCCTTTACTATCTGGTATACCCACCAGAAGAAAATGATGCTGTTTTTGAATGTTAACCGAACTAGTGCGAACGGTTTTCTCTTAGTGTTATGTTTTTTCATGGTAATCCTCCTCCAAACAAATTTAAACACAACAATTTCTTGTAGTTTAATTATACCATATTTTTATTCAAAAGTAAAATTTTTACCTATTTTAAGCTAGTTAGAATCATATTAATTTACTAAAAAAATTATTAAGCAAAAAATAAAATTTTTTAAAATTCATATATAGAAAATATTATAATTCTCTTGATTTTTTATAATATTCGTGATATTGTAAAAGGCGGAAAACATAATTAAAAAAGGTTAAAAAATTTAAATTATGTATATAATAAAAAAAACAATCAAAAAAGGAGTGAACTTTAATGGGAAAAGATTACAAAATAGTTGATAGTCTAGAAACACTTGAAGAAAAAATACAACAGGTAAAAGAAGCCCAAGCAAAATTTGCAAAATATACACAAGAAGAAGTAGACAAAATATTTTTAGCGGCAGCTATTGCAGCAAACAAAGCAAGAATTCCTCTTGCAAAAATGGCAGTTGAAGAAACTGGTATGGGAGTTGTTGAAGACAAAGTAATAAAAAACAACTATGCTGCAGAATATATTTATAATAAATACAAAAACGAAAAAACATGTGGAGTAATAGAAGAAGACAAATCATATGGAATTAAGAAAATTGCAGAACCAATTGGATTAATTGCTGCAGTTATTCCTACAACAAATCCTACATCAACAGCAATTTTCAAAACTTTAATTTGTTTAAAAACAAGAAATGGAATAATTATAAGCCCTCATCCTAGAGCTAAAAAATCTACAATAGAAGCAGCTAAAATCGTATTAGAAGCTGCAGTTGAAGCTGGAGCACCAGAAGGCATAATAGGTTGGATTGATGTTCCATCATTAGATATGACAACAACATTAATGCAATCAGCAGATACAATATTAGCTACTGGTGGACCAGGAATGGTTAAAAGTGCATATTCAAGTGGTAAACCAGCACTAGGAGTTGGTGCGGGAAATACACCAGCAGTAATTGATGAATCAGCAAATATAGTTTTAGCTGTAAACTCTATAATACATTCAAAAACTTTTGACAATGGTATGATTTGCGCATCAGAGCAATCTGTTATAGTAGATGAAAAAATCTATGATAAAGTAAAAAAAGAGTTTAAAAATAGAGGATGCTATTTCTTAAATGAAAAAGAAACAGAAAAAGTCAGAAAAACAATTATAATAAATGGAGCCTTAAATGCAAAAATAGTTGGACAAAAAGCTCATACAATAGCAGAATTAGCTGGTGTTAAAGTACCAGAAGGAACAAAAATATTAATTGGAGAAGTAGAATCAGTAGAGTTATCAGAAGAATTTGCACACGAAAAATTATCTCCAGTTTTAGCAATGTATAAATCAAAAGATTTTAAAGATAGTATAACAAAAGCATGTAAATTAATTGATGACGGAGGTCTTGGACATACATCATCTTTATATATAGATGCACAAAATGAAACAGAAAAAATAGAAGAATTTTATTCATCTATGAGAACGTGTAGAGTATTAATAAACACACCATCATCACAAGGAGGAATTGGAGATTTATATAATTTCAAATTAAATCCATCATTAACACTAGGATGTGGTTCTTGGGGAGGAAACTCAGTTTCTGAAAACGTTGGAATTAAACATTTATTAAATGTAAAAAATGTTGCTGAAAGGAGAGAAAATATGCTTTGGTTTAGAGCACCTGAAAAGGTTTATATAAAAAGAGGTTGTTTACCAGTAGCTTTAGAAGAATTAAAACATGTATTAAATAGGAAAAGAGTATTTATAGTAACAGATACATTTCTTTATGAAAATGGATATACAAAAGTAATAACAGATAAATTAGATGAACTTGGAATTACACACACAACATTTTCAAATGTAGCACCAGATCCAAGTTTAGCATCTGCTAAAGAAGGTGCAGCATTAATGACAACTTTTAAACCAGATTGCATAATAGCACTTGGTGGTGGTTCAGCAATGGATGCCGCAAAAATTATGTGGGTATTATACGAACATCCAGAAGCAGACTTTTATGACATGGCAATGAGATTTATGGATATTAGAAAAAGAGTATATACATTCCCTAAAATGGGAGAAAAAGCATACTTCATAGCAGTTCCAACATCAGCAGGAACAGGATCAGAAGTTACACCATTTGCAGTAATTACTGATGAAAAAACAGGAGCAAAATATCCTTTAGCAGATTATCAATTATTACCTAAAATGGCTATAGTAGATGCAGACTTAATGATGAATGCTCCAAAAGGATTAACATCAGCATCTGGTATCGATGCATTAGTTCATTCATTAGAAGCTTATGCATCAATGATGTCAACAGAATTCACAGACGGATTAGCTATAGAAGCTATCAAATTAATATTTGAATATCTTCCAAGAGCATATGAAAAAGGAGCACAAGATCCTGAAGCTAGAGAAAAAATGGCACATGCTGCAACATTAGCAGGTATGGCATTTGCAAATGCATTTTTAGGAATAGGACACTCAATGGGACACAAATTAGGAGCATTCCATCATTTGCCACATGGTATTACAGTTTCTCTTGTAATTCCATATGTAATGAGATTTAATGCTTCTGAAGTACCAAATAAAATGGGAACATTTCCACAATATGAATATCCTCATACATTAAGAAGATATGCTGAAATTGCAGAAAGTTTAGGAATAGAAGGAAAAGATGATCAAGAAAAACTAGACAAATTAATTAAAAAAATAGAAGGTTTAAAAGCTACAATAGGAATTAAACCATCAATAAAAGAATATAACATTTCAGAAAAAGATTTCATGGCAACACTAGACGAAATGTCAGAGCAAGCATTTGATGATCAATGCACAGGAGCAAATCCTAGATATCCATTAATTAGTGAAATTAAAGATTTATACTTAAAAGCATACTATGGAAAAGAATAAATATATACGAGGAGGATAAAATTATGTATTTAAATTTAGATAATCCAATAGCAGAAAGAAAAACAAAAACAGTATATAGAGATAATGATAAAACAATAAAATTATTTGTTGAAAATTATTCAAAAGCTGATATTTTAAATGAAGCTTTAAACCAAGCGAGAGTTGAAGAAGGAACAGATTTAAACATTCCAAAATTATTGGAAATTTCAAAAATCAATAATAGATGGGCACTAGTTTCTGAACACATAGAAGGAACACCATTAGATAAATTGATGGCTGAAAATCCTGAAAAAGAAGATGAATATTTAAATAGATTTGTAGATATTCAATTAGAAATATTATCAAAAACAGTTCCACTTTTAAATAGATTAAAAGAAAAATATAAAAGAAAAATTAATAGTTTAGAAGATTTAACAGATGTTGCAAGATACGAATTATTACAAAGATTAGAAGGAATGAAAGATCATACAAAACTTTGTCATGGTGACTACAATCCAAGCAATGTTATAGTTAAAGAAGATGGGACAGTTTCTATAATTGACTGGTCTCATGTTACTATAGGAAATGCTTCTGCAGATGCTGCAAATACTTATATGTTGTTTACAATGGATGGTAAGGAAAATTTAGCAAATAAATATTTAGATTTATTTGTTGAAAAAAGCGGAATTAATAAAGCGTTAATCCAAAGATGGCTTCCAATAGTGGCAGCCTCTAGAAAACTAAAAGGTGTTCCAGAAGAACAAGAATTTTTAGATAAATGGATTGATGTTAAAGATTATGAATAAAAATATGAAAAAAGTAGAATTATTAGCACCAGCTGGGTCTTTTGAAAAAGCAAAAATAGCATTTCTATATGGAGCAGATGCAGTATATGGTGGAACATCATCATTATCATTAAGAACTAGAGCAGATATGGAAAATGATGATATTATAAAAACAATAAAATATGCACATTCAATTGGAAAAAAAGTATATGTAGCAGTAAATATATTTGCATGGGATGAAAAATACGAAGAAATAATAAATATGGCAAAAACATTAGAGGAATTAAAACCAGATGGTGTAATAATTGCAGATGGCGGAGTAATGGAAATATTCAAAACTTATGCACCATCAATTCCAATCAATGTAAGTACTCAAGCTAACATTGTAAGTCTTCATGATTGTAACTTCTGGTATAAAAATGGTGGAAAAAGAATGATAATTGCCAGAGAAATGAATAAAGAGCAAATTAAATATATAATGGAAAATAAACCTAAAGATATGGAAATAGAAATATTTATACATGGTGCAATTTGCTTTGCTTTTTCTGGAAGATGTTTCTTAAGTGATTTCTTATCATGCAGAAGTGCAAACCTTGGGGATTGCGCACAAAGTTGTAGGTGGAGTTATAATTTATATGCAGAAGAAAAAAATAATCCCGGTGAATTTATGCCAATAGAAACAAGTAAATATGGCACAAGCATATTTTCATCAAAAGATTTATGCTTAATAAAGGAAATACCAGAAATAATAGATATGGGGATAGATAGCTTAAAGATAGAAGGAAGACTAAAAACAGAATATTATTTAGCAAGCGTAATAAATGCATATAGAAATGCAATAGATGATTATGAAGAAAATCCACAAAATTATGATTATACTAAATACTTAAAAGAACTAGAAAAAGTAAAAACAAGAGGGTTAACCACCTTTTACTTTAATGATAGAAACAATAAAGACATACAAGAATATGCAGGGAGACAATACAATGAAGCTTATGAATATGGAGCTAAAGTTGTAAAATATGATGACGAAAAATCAGTAGTAGAGATAAAAAACAAATTGCAAGTAGGAGATACTCTAGAAATCATCATACCACACAAAATAGAACCATTTGAATTTGTTTTAAAAGAATTATGGGATATAGATTCAGATGAAGAAATTAATGAAATTAGTCCAGGCGTTAAAGGACAACAAGTAAAAATGAAGTTGCCTATTAAATGCCAAAAAGATTGGATAATTAGAAGAAAAAAATAATAAAAAAGCAATCAAATTTAAAATAATTTGATTGCTTTTTTATTTTAATTTTTCCACAAAGCAAATAGAGGACCAATCATCATACATAGAAAAGACAATAATCCACTTAAATCAAAAGTAAAATCAGGCCAAATAACTAAAACAGAGCCAAGTGTAAATCCTATTATAGTATAAAAAGTTTGAGCGTAATATTTATCTAAGCATATTTTAGTAAGTTTCATAAAGACAAAAGAGCCTAAAGCTAAGCCTATTCCCATAGGTACAAGAATAGGGAGATAAATTGCAGAAACAGAGGTTAAGTAAGTACTATATACACCAAGCAACATGAGTATAATTGTACTGCTTACGCCAGGTACTATTACTCCAATAGACATTAAAAATCCACATAAAATCAAATAGAAATAATTAAACTCTGCAGATGAAGAAACAATCATATTCCTTTCTAAAAACACTGTAGATAATCCCAAAATCAAAGCAAAAATTAGATAAAGTATGTATCTTAATTTAAATTTACTTTTTTTATTAACATCTCTAACTAAACTTGGTACCGTAGTTAAAATTAAACCAACAAATGCTGATTTAGTTTGAATTGGGTATGCATAAAGAAAATAATTTAAAATCTTACTAAAAATTAAAACACCAATTATTGTTCCTAAAGTAATAGGAAATAAGAATTTCAAATTTTCCTTTATATTCTTAAAAAACCCTAAAATACTATCAAGCAATTTTTCATAAATTCCAAAGATTACGCACAAAACACCACTACTTATACCTGGTAAGATTGCTCCAGCTCCAATAGATATACCTTTAAAAAAATTTGAAACAAAATTCATAATGACTCCTTCATTAAAAAGTATTCAAAAATGATAGAATTATGCTGTTAGCTTGGCAATACTTATAGGTTTATTTAATAATAAAAAATATTTAGGTCATGCACTTTTATTTCACTAACACATATAATTTTGTATAGAGAAAATGGAGGTGCATTTATGTTATCAGCACTTTGGAGCGTAGGAATAGTAGGTTTTTTACAATTTCTAAAATCAGCAGTATTCGTAGTACGGTTATATTTCACGGAAGCAATTTATTTCCAGAACCTTTGACAAAAGAAGAGGAACTAGAGGCTTTGAAGAAATTGTCTGAAGGAGATGAAGAAGCAAGAAATCTTTTGATAGAAAGAAACTTACGATTAGTTGCACATGTTGCAAAAAAATATACTAATACAAAAGCAGAGCAAGAAGACTTGATATCTATAGGTACAATAGGGTTAATAAAAGGGATAAATAGTTTTAATGTAGAAAAGGGATCAAGATTATCTACATATGTTTCTAGATGTATAGACAATGAAATATTAATGCACTTAAGAACAACTAAAAAGTTAAATTCTGAAGTTTATTTAAATGAGCCTATAGGAAAAGATAAAGACGACAATGTAGTAACATTGGAAGAAGTATTAGAAAATAATGAAAGAAGTATAGAAGAAGAAGTTGATTTAAAAATGAAAATAAAAATTTTATATGAAAAAATGAAATATTTGTTAAAGGATAGAGAAAAAACTATCTTAGAATTAAGATTTGGACTTGGAGGGCATAAACCAAAAACTCAACATGAAATTGCAGAAGATATGGGAATTTCGCGTTCGTATGTATCTAGAATAGAAACTAAAGCTATAAATAAATTAGCAAAAGAAATAAAAGAATAGTCGGGGAAAATTTCCTCGGCTATAATTTTGTAATCATTTTATAAATATTTTTTCAAAGTTTCAACGCTATCTTCTTGCATTACAACAAAATCATTCAAAATTTGTTCAACATCTGGTGCAATGTCATGATGTTCATTTAAAAGTCGGCGTCCTTCAATAATTCCCATATTTGTACCTTGCATAAGTAATTCAGAAATTTTTGAATTACTTTTATCGTTCATAGTATTCATTTGTATGCCAGACCAAGTCATCATTTTCTCCATTGGGCTAGTTTCATGAGGCTCTTTATCACTATAATTAGAATATAAATCATTAACACGATTATAGATTTTCTCATATTTATTATATTCTACATCAAGAACTTTTTTAAAAGTTTGATCTCCTACCTTGTCTGAAACATAATGGATTGCATTCATTCCCATAGTTGCACCCTTGTTGACTTCATCTAAAATATTTAAATTTTCATTTTGCATAAATTATTCCTCCTAAAAACATACTATAATTATTATTAGAAAAAATAAAAATAATATGTAAAAATAGAAAAAATATTGAATATAAAAAATAAGCATGTTAAAATAAATCTAAAAAATAATAGGAGTATGAAAATGAAAAATAAATTTGAAAAATATAAAGCAGATAAAAATAATCCTAAATGGGGAAATATTATAAAACGTGAAAAAACATTATATTCTAGAAATAATGATTTGCGTTCAGAATTTGAAAGAGATTACACAAGAATAATACATAGTACAGCATATAGAAGATTAAAACATAAAACTCAAGTATATTTTTCGCCAGAAAATGATCATATATGTACAAGGATAGAACATGTAACACATGTTGAATCAATAAGCTATACAATAGCAAAAAATTTAGGATTAAATACAGAATTAACAAAAGCTATTGCAACAGCACATGACATAGGTCATAGTCCTTTTGGGCATGAAGGTGAAAAAATACTATCAAAAATATCTTTACGAGATATAGGGAAAACATTTTGGCATGAAAAAAATGGATTAGAATTTGTTGATAAAATTGAAATATTAGAAGATAATAAAAAGAATTTTCAAAATTTAAATTTAACATATGCAGTTAGAGATGGAATAATTTCTCATTGTGGAGAAATTGATGAAAATGCTTTAAAACCAAGAAAAGAATATATTGATTTAAAAAATTATACAAAACCAAATGAGTATGATCCATATACTTGGGAAGCATGTGTAGTAAAAATTGCTGACAAAATTTCATATCTTGGCAGAGATATAGAAGATGCAATTACCATGGGAATTCTAGATGAGCATTTAGATAAATTATATAAAGTGTTAAACTCTAAAAATGATGAAGTAATTAATAATACAGTCATAATAAATGATTTAGTTTATAATTTATGTGTAAATTCAAGCCCAGAAAAAGGATTATGTTTTTCTGATGAAATGTTTAATAAAATTAATGAAATAAAAAATTTTAATTATAAATACATTTATTTATCAGAAAAATTAAGACCCTGTGTAGAATATTATAACATAGTTATAAATCAAATATATGATACAATAAAAGCATCATATAAAAATAAAGAAAAAATGATAGAAAAGTATCCCGAATTAATTGAAGATTTTTATAGTTGGTTTGGAAATTATTTAGAAAAAAATAGATCAGAAAAATATAAAAATGAAGTAATTTTTAACGAAGATTCAGAAAAAGATTTTTGTCAAGCAATAATTTATTATATTTCCGGTATGACTGATAATTACGCAATAAAAATGTACGAAAGTGTAGTTAGGTTTTAACAAAAATAAAATTTAATAAAATTAAAAACAAATGGAAATATAGAGAGAAGCATTTATTTATAAAGATGGGAGAGAAGAGTTAATAATGAAATTTGTAGTGCAAAAAGTAAAAAACGCGAATGTAAAAGTAGAAGATAAAATAGTTGGCGAAATCAAAAAAGGATTTATGGTGTTAATTGGAGTAAAACAGGATGATACAATTAGTGAAGCTGACTATTTAGTGAATAAATTAATTAATTTAAGAGTATTTGAAGATGAAAATCAAAAAATGAATTTATCTTTAAAAGATGTAAATGGTGAACTTTTGCTAATATCACAATTTACTTTATATGGAGATTGTAAAAATGGCAATAGACCATCTTTTTCAGAAGCGGCAAGACCTGATAAAGCAAATGAATTATATGAATATATAGTACAAAAATGTAAAGAGAAAGTTCCTAAAGTGGAAACAGGCATATTTGGAGCTAATATGCAGGTTGGTCTTGTAAACGATGGACCAGTAACAATAATAATGGAAAAATAAGTGTGTCATTGGTTCCGGGTTTGGTTGACACATTTTGTGCCACTGGTGCCAGGTTTAGTATGACCAGCCTGT
>CANRHX010000024.1 GCA_947630545.1 uncultured Clostridia bacterium | reverse complement strand
TTCTTTCTTTAATGTTTCTGATATTGCATCTGCTAGGCTATATTCATCTTCTATAATTAGTATTTTCATAAAGTTTTTTCCTCCTATCTTATGACATTATATTACTCTAACATTGAAAATTTATTGAAAACTTTAATAATTTTCTTTTAAAATAATAACATAAAAGCAGATAATTATCAACTAATCATCTGCTCTATAACTTGTAAGCCTTCTCTATTTCTAATTTTATGGTCTTTGTTTCATTCCTTTTCCTCCACCATTCATATTAGTTCCACCTGATGAAACATTAGATGTAACTATATTATTTACTTCTAAACTTCCAACACTTGTACCATTTACATATAAAGTATAACTATCTCCTTTTGTAATATTTTCATTTGATATTGTAATTACTCCATAAGATTTTTCTGTTTTAAATGATGTTATTTCCTTTCCTGAACTATCTTTTAAAGATATTTCATCTCCTGAGTTTCCAGAAGCTTGATATGTTAATATATATTGTGTTGAATTATTTGATGGATTTTTCCACATGTTATTTCCACCATATACATATAGGTTGCCCCCTGTAACAACACACTCTCCATCATAATCTAATGCTCCATTTCCAGTAGATGATGGTCCTGCTACTATAATGTTTCCTCCATTTATATACATAGAGCCATTCGAATCTAAACCATCTCCAGTTGCATCTACAAATATATCTCCACCATTGATAACTAATTTTCTATTAGAAGATTGTACTTCATTAAAACTATTTTGACCTTGCCTTCCATTTATTGCTGAATTATCATTTCCTCCACTAATATTTATTCCATCATCTGAAGAATTAACTGATATTTTTCCTCCATTTATTTCTATATATGAGCTTTCTATTCCCTCATAACTTTTGGAAATATCAATATTTCCATTATTTATTACAATATTTGTGTCTGCATGTATTCCATCATCTTCACTAGATGATTTCAAATTTCCGTTATTTATTACGATTATTCCATTTGAGTGTATACTATCATCTGTACTTGTAATTTCAATATTTCCGTCTTCAATAGTTATTTCTTTTCCAGCTTTTAATCCTTTGCTACTGCTTGAATCTGTTGTAGAAGTTGTATTTGTAGCCATTGAATATTCTCCCTTAAATTTATTCCTGTTAGAATTAATATTATTATTTGAACTTACTATTTCTCCTGTTGTTTTTATATTAATTGTTGGATTTGATGATATATTTAGTATTGTTTCAGCTTGTATTCCATCAGCTTCAGAATTAATAGTAATATTCCCTCCTTCAATAGCAATATAACCTAGTTCACTGTCTTCATTATTTGTAGATTTTATACCATCTCCTCCAGATGTTACATTTATACTTGCCTTATTTATATCAACATAATCCTTTCCTCTAATACCATCATCTTTAGAATTTACTACTATATTACCATTTATTATTTTTAATCCATCTTTACTTACTATTCCATCTAAATAATTTGCATTTACATTTAATTTTCCAGTTTCATTTCCATTGATAACTAAATCTGTTTTAGTAAATATTGCTCCATCTGGTTCAGTTTTCTCCGTATCCGTAAATGTTGTATAAACTTCATTATCAGTTATATTATTTTCTGAGTTTTCTGCTAGAGTAATTGTTAATTTACTACATGTTATACAATTTATTGGTGCTGTTGATTTACTTGTAATTGATACATTATCTAATACCAATTGAACTTCTGCATTTTTCCCTGCTTCTATTAATATGTTTCCATCTGACATACTTCCAGTTATGTAATATGTTCCTGCTGAATTTATTTTTATTGTATTTGCATTATTTGTAACACCTTTTCCTTCAATTGAAGTTTTTGTATCATCTAAAGTTATTTTAGCAATATAGTCTGACCATTCACCTGTAAGTTCTTTATCACTATACTCAACATTTAAATTTGTGCTTTGTGTGTTAATTTTTGTATATTCACTATTTGGTTTACTTGATTTTGGATAAAAATACAATATAATAAAAATTATAATTAATATTATTAATAAACTTATAAAAATTTTTAATACTTTATTATTATTCATTACAATTCTACCTCACTTAACTCTTGTCTTTCTAACATTACAAGCATATTTCCATTTCTACATCTTATTTCATCCATAAAAGCTTTATCTTTTACATCTTTTTTCATATTAACTATATAAGTTAATTCATACATACTTCCCATATTGGTAGTTTTTACTTTTCTTATTTCATATTTACTTGTATATTTTTCAAAAATATCGTTAAATACTTCTTCATAATCAAGGTCTTCTGGTATTATTATTTTTAATCTTCTTTCAGAAAGGTCTTCTACTCTTAATGAGATTTTAGTAATAACAATTACAAATAATGCTACAATTATTGTTACTAAAACCGAATATGCAACATATCCCATTCCTAAAGCTAATCCAATTGCCATAGCCCAAAATATACTTACTATTTCTTTTGAATTTCCTGCCATACTTCTAAATCTAACTAAACTGAATGCACCAGCAACTGCAAAAGCTGTACCTAAATTTCCATTTATCATAAAAATAACTACTTGAACCAATACTGGCAAAATTGTTAAAGTTAATAAAAAATTTGGTGTTGTTCTTGTTGTTAATTTATGTGTAGTAGCTATTATGGCTCCTAATATAAAAGCTACAAATATACATATTAAACAATTCCCTATACTAACTGATGTTTGTGTTTGTGTTAAAATACTTTCTAACATATTTTTATCCTCCTTTTTATACTACACATTTAAAGCAATCATTTGCCTTTAATACTAATTGTGTATATGCTTCACCATATTTTGAAAATCCACATGGACTAATATTAAAAGCATTTAATTTTTTGACTAGCCACATTGGTATTGCTCCTAATGTTTTTATTTCCATTATGTATTTATCATTTTCTAAAATATTGTATCCATAGATTCCTTTTTCGAGTTTCAAATCATAATTTCTAGCTATAATATTACTATCAAATGTTATTCTAAAATCTCTATTATTTTTATCATAGTAAGCTCTTCTATTATATGATAAAAACATTGTTTCTTTTAAATTATAATATTGGAAATAATATAGTAATTCTTTTTCTACTTGATTGCCATTTGCAAATAAATTTTTATTACTCATGTATTTATAAAATTCATTTAATTTCATTTCCATTCTTCTTTTGCTTACTACTCCATCATATTTTCTTTTTATTTCTAAATATACTGTGCTATTGATATTAGGCATATTATAGCTTCTTAACCTTAATTTATCTTTATATATAGGTTTCGTAATAGAATGCCTTATCAAATCAAACTCACTTGTGTCAAAATAAATATTACAAATTGTACTTTTTCCATGTTCATCTTCTATCATATTTTCTTCTATAATATCCTTCAATATTAGATATTGCTTTTTTGTTATAATATACTTTTTTTCCATTCTTCTAAAAAATTCAGACATATTACAAACCTTCCTTTATTTTAAATTTTCTTTATAATAATCATTTACCTCTTTCTTATTTGTTAATTAATATACAATATAAACATTGAATAATTATTGAAAATGATTAAATATTTTAAAATTTTAAAAAAAGAAAGGCAATGCCTTTAAACACTGCCTTTAAACTGGATTATTTACTTCCAATATATTCATTTAGTATAACATAACTTATAGAAAATTTTATAATTTTAGTTCTACCCAAAAAATACTTCCTTTTCCAATTTCACTTTCTACTCCACATTGTCCATTATGTAATTCTACAATTTTCTTTACTATTGATAGTCCAAGTCCTGAACTTAACCACTTTTTATTATTTCTTGATGAGAAATATCTATCCCAAATATGAGTTATATCTTCTTCTTTTATTCCTTTTCCATAATCAATTACTTCTATTCTAGCAAAATTACTATTTTCTCTTAATACTATTTTGATTTTATCTTTTGTATGACGAATAGAGTTATCAATTAAATTGTATAATACTCTTTCAATTTGACTTTCATTTGCCATTACATCTATATTTTCTAAATTTGTTTCTATTATACAATTAGTTAGTGTATCAAATTGCATTATTACTTTTTCAATTAGTTTTTTTAAATTTACTTTTTCAAACTTAATTTCTTGTTTTTCTTGCAATTTAGAATAATCTAATATTTCATTTACTAATTTATTTAATCTGTCAGTTTCTCTAATAATAATATCTAAATCATCATTTCTTTGTTTTTCATCATCTGGAAAGTCTTTTATACTCTCTGCATATCCTCTTATCATTGTAAGTGGTGTCCTTAAATCATGAGAAACATTTGATAATAGTTCTCTTTGGTAATTATCAGATTTCTCTAATTCTTTTGATGCTTTATTTAATGTATCAGTAACTTCATCTAGTTCTATACAAAACCCTTTTTCATTATTTTCAATATATTTCTTATTTAAAATATTTTTTGCCTGTTTAGATATAGCATCTAATGGTTTAGAAAATAATTTTGAAATTAAATATGAAATTATAAAAGCTATTATTATTGAAATAATTGTTATCCAAAATAACTGTACTTTTAATATGTTTATTGTGTTTCCAACAGCCTCTATTGATGTTCTTATGTATAAAATTGCATCTTGTTTTTCTAAAAGTGTTCCATATACATAGGAGTTCTCCTTTTGATATTCTACAATTTTGTTATCACTATTATTTAATAATTTTTTAAATTCATCATAATCACTTGGTAAATTTCTATATGCTCCAATTTGCCAGTTCATTGTTTCATTGTTATTAAAATATGGATTTTCATTGCTTGTACTTTTACTATACTCCTTATTTTCATAATAATCGCTATATTGATCAGAACTATATATTATATTTTCATTCGTATCTACCAAATATATAAGTAAAGAATTATCGTATGCTAAATCATCAATTATATCTTCTAAATTACTACTACTTTGCTCGTTTATAATAGTTTCGGCAACTTTTTTTGTATTATTTATAATCATTTTATCATAAAAATTTTGCAAAAATACTATTTGCAATAGCCATAATAAAACAAATATAATACCAGTAAACAAAACAAAATAAAACCATAGTTTATTTTTAAACTTCAAATTTGTATCCTACCTTTCTTATAGTAACTATTTTATCTTTACAACTTCCTAATTTTTGCCTTAATAATTTTATTTGCCAATCTACTGTTCTATCATTTCCATAATAATCATAATTCCATACAGCATCCATTATTTGTTCTCTTGTTAAGACTATTCCTCTATTTTGAATCAAATACAATAATAAATCATACTCTTTTGCTGTAAGTTCAATTTTATTTTTATCTATATAAACATTTCTTCCTAATGTATCAATTTCTATATTATCAACTTTTATATTTTCTTTGTTATTTATTTCATTCTCATTTCTTTTAATAATTACATTTATTCTTGCCATCAGTTCTTTTGGAGAAAATGGTTTTACCACATAGTCATCTATTCCAACTTCAAATCCATATAATTTATCAAACTCTGTTCCTCTTGCTGAAAGCATAATTACTGGTATATCTTTTATTTTCTTTATTTCTTTACAAGCTGTGTATCCGTCAACATCTGGCATCATTATATCCATTACAATAGCATCAAAATCGTTTGTCTTACACATTTCTATTGCTTTACTACCATCAGATGCACATTTAGTTTCATATCCTTCTCTTTCAGCATATCGTTTTATTAGATTATAAATATCTTCTTCATCATCTACAATTAAAATTTTTGACATTTTTCATTCCTCCATAGCTATTATATAATAAAAAAAGGACTAATGCAATTTTATACATTATCCTTCTTCCAATTTATCATTATTATTCTGAATATTTTGTGCCATTTACTTTTCCTGTTTGAAAGCTATATTCTGCTTTCTTTTCTTCTGAATAATTTGGTGTATATTCGTAAGTCTCACTACCTTCACTATCTGCATATTTTGAGCCATTGGTTACTCCTGTTTGAAAGCTATATTCTGATTTTCTTTCTTCTGAATAATTTGGTACATATTCATAAGTCTCATTGCCTTCACTATCTGCATATTTTGAGCCATTGATTATTCCTGTTTGGAAACTATATTCTGCTTTTTGTTCTTCAGAATAATTTGGTGTATATTCATATTCTTTATCTGTTGAAGTTGTTGTAGATGTTACTGCAAATACAGATGTTGTTAATAAAATTGCAAGTATTGTAATACCTCCAAGAATCAATATAACTTTTTTACTTTTTTGTTTCATAGCTTTCCCTCCATTTCTTTTTAATTTATTTATATTATAATCACTTTATTAGGAAAAACTATGTGCCTTTTTAGGAATTTTTGTGGAATTTTTATTTTATAAAGAACTTCGAATCTTTTAAAGATTATTATAGCTTAAAAATACCTTACAATATTGTAAGATTTTTAATTCATCTCTATATAACTACTATTTGGAAATATAAATCTAACTTCTGTTCCTTCATTTTGAATAGAATCTAATTCTAAACCAATTCCTAATTTATCACATAACTTTTTACATAAATATAAACCTATTCCAGTGGATTTTTTATTTATCCTTCTTCCATTTGTTCCTGTAAATCCTTTTTCAAATACATTTGTTACCTCACCATCTCTTATTCCCATTCCGTTATCCCTTATATATAAAATAACATTTTCTTTTCCTTTTTTTGCAGTAATCTCTATTTTTGATTTTCCATCATTTTTTCTATATTTTATACTATTTTGAATAATTTGATTTAATATAAAAATAATCCATTTACTATCTGTATTAACATATAAATTTAAGTCATGTGTATTTATAGCTATTTTTTCTGTAATCAAAACTTTTTTATTCTTTTTTATACAGTCATTTACAATATCTTCTATTTTATTTTTCTTAATATAATAATCTTTATTTGCAGTATTACTTCTAGCATAATATAAAGCTTGCTCAACATAATTTTCTACTTTATCTAATTCTTCATCTAAACTTGATGTAACTTCATTTTTATTATTTTCAATAATCATTTTACTTGTAGCAATAGGAATTTTTATTTCATGAATCCACATTTCTATATATTCTTTATAATCTTCTTGTAAATATTTATATTCATTAACATGATCATTCATAGATTTATCTACTTGTTCTAATATTTCATTTAATATTTTTCCTTCTAAAAAATTAGATTCTTCAATAATTTCTGTAATTAAGTATCTTTCTTCTAATTCACTTAATAATCTATAAATATTATCATAATATCTTTTCTTATTGAAATACTCTAAAATAATAGAAACAAAATACAATGTAAATATTGATAATGGAATATAAATTCTTATAAAATTTCCATAAGGATATGCTAATAAAAATATTTCTATTGTTATAATACCAAATATAATTAAACTAATTTGCAATATTTTATCCTTTATAAAACTTATAAAATTCATATTAATCTAATTCCTCTCTTAAATGTACAAAGATAACCCTAAAAAATTAAATTTTAGAGTTATCTCTTACCTCAAAATATACCCCTGTCCTCTTCTCGTCTCTAGTAATTCTTTCAACTTTAATTCTTCTAGTTTATTTCTCAATCTAGTTATATTTACAGTTAGAGTATTATCATCAATAAAACTTTCACTCTCCCATAAATAATCCATAATTTCTTCTCTTGACACAATTTGATTTCTTTTTTCAGTAAGATATTTTAATATTTTTAGCTCATTTTTTGTAAGCTCAATTACTTTATCATTTTTTATTATTGTGCTATTAGATAAATTAATAATAAAATCTTTTGTATAAATTTTATCTTGAACTTTTTCCATATTACTTCTTCTTAATAAAGAATTTGTTTTTGCTAGTAAAATTTGTATATTAAAAGGCTTAGTAATATAATGATCAGCTCCATAATTAATACACAAAAGCTCGTCTAATTCATTATCTCTACTTGTAACAATAATAATTGGTACATTAGATTTTTTTCTAATTTCTTTGCAGACATACTCCCCATCTGTTCCAGGCAAATTTATATCAAGCAATATCAAATCTGGATTTATATTTATAATATCTTCAATAGTATTATCAAATTTCTTTAAAGATTCAGCATTATATCCATTGTTATTAAAAAATATTTCTACTTCATTTCTAAGTTTCTCATCATCTTCTACAATCAATATTTTCTGCATAATCCATTACCTCCGAAAGTATTATACCATAAAATGTAAAAAAATAACCTTACAGTTTTGTAAGGTTATTTTTCTACATATTTTTCATTATTTTCTATAAATTTATTATACTTCTTCCATTTTCTTTGAAGACAATTCATTTATTTTCTTACGTTGTTCTGCAATAGTTTTTTGTTGTTCTAATATATTTTTTATTAGTTCTTCTTTTGAATTCTTTTCTAAAAATTCTGAATCTTGAATATCTTGAGCATCATCTATTGGTACGTTAAATGGTTTATATAATAATTTTATTAGCTTTTTCTTTTGTTCTTCACTAATATATTTACTACTATTTATTCTTTTTTCTAGTTCTTTTATTTTTTCCATATCAGTTAATTCAATATTATAAAAATTATCTAACAAGTATTCAAATATTTTACTTTGAGTATATTCTGAATCTATACATTCTTTAAAAATATCATCATACGATGATGATATCTCTAATTCTTCAGTAATATATTCACCATCATATTTTTCATATACATAATGCCAAGGAGGTAGAACGCTAGAATTTGAACTACTAATTTTTTCTCCAAATCTTGCTTTTAGTATATCATTTTTTTGTTCGTTTGACATTTTTCTAATAATACCTACTTGTTCGCTTCTTTTTTTAGTTTTTTCTTTTGCTTCTAATACCATATTTTTAAATTTTATTTTAATATCTTCTTCAATACTTGTAGGCTCTTTAGATACAAATATATCGAAATTTTTAAAATATTCTTCAAAAAATTCTTTCTTTAAATCATAATCCATATCATCATAATCAAATATTACATTATGTATATCTAAGTATCTCAAATATGCTGGATAACGCATACCTCTTAAGCATTTTTCAATAATTTGTTTTACACGCGTTTCCGTTATATGACACTCATTTGCTATATCACTACTATTTAACAGTGTTTCATTATTTATCCCATATGACATAAATAATATCTTTTTATCTCTTTCATTACAGTTCCAATTTTTTATTAACCCAATAACATTTTCTTCAAAACCTTCACTATTTATCAAAGAATATTCTGCATTTGAAAACAAGTCACATAGTAATTTTACACTTCCTTTTTTTCTTATAACTAAGTCAGGGCTATTAAAATCAATTCCACTAACCAAATTCACATTATTCAATATTTCTTTTGTGATATCCTTATCAACTGTTCCATTAATTAATGCATTTATGTAGATTTTTCTAAATTCATCTATGCTACCAAATTTTCTTCTAATTGATTTAATAATTTGTTCATCCAAGCCATATTTTTTAATTAATTCATTGGTCTCAATTTCAAATTTAGTACTATTTTCAAAAACTCCACCAACATTTCCTTCTTTACATTTTTCAATTTGCTCTTCAGTAAGTGCTCCTTTACATTTTCTTCCTCTTATATAATCATAATATTTTCGATTTTTTTCATATTCTTTTTCTAGTTCTCTTATATTCTCTTCATTTTTTGCATATTCTCTTAAAACATCTTTTGAAATGATAGGCGTTATTGTTGCTTTTGGATATTTTTTTATCCATTCAATCAAACTATCTATTTTTTCATCTATATTTGAGTCTATTTTTCTTTCTAAAATTCCTAACTTTTCTAATCTTTCTAACTGTTCTTCTGTAGGATATATTACTCTTTTTTCATCTTTTCCATTATTTACTCTTTTTAATTCACATCTAATTTGTATAGCCCAAAATCCAATTGGATATCCCTCAAATATTGTATTTCCTACTAATTCTTCACCAGTTTGTGAAAATTTTTCAAATATTTGGATCTTTTCTTCTAGTGATATACCTTTTCTTGATGATAATTTCGTAATTTTTTTTGCAATTTCTCTAAATTCTCTAGTTTTATCAAAAATTGAAATTCTACTTTTAGCTTCATTTCTTTTTTCTGTACCATCATTTACTTTACCTTGTCTCATTTTTTCTACAAAATCTTCTATTATTTTACAAGAATCAAAATTGTTTACCAAATCTAGTACAACTGGATTTTTATCCCTTCCAACTGTTAAAGCTCTACCTAATTGTTGAGTAAAAATTGTAGGAGAATATGTTGGTCTCATCATAATAACACCATCTAAATCATTTATATGGTATCCTTCATTAATCATATTTATAGAATATAATAATTTTAATGTTCCCTCTTCATTATCTTCTTCAAATTCAGTTAATATTTCTTCAGATTCTTTTATTTTTGATGAAACTGCTCTAACTGTTATATTAGGATTTATTGTTCCAAACATTTCTTGAGCTTGCTCAATTTTCTCATTCATATCTTCTAAATTTTTACAAAATATAATGTATTTTCCATTTGGATTTTTCATATATTTAGAAAAAATATCTAATAAATTATCTGTATTTACATCCAATTTTCCTCTTAATTCATTTAATAAATTTTGAGCTTGCTGTTTTTTATCTTCATCCTTAATATTATAAATATTTTTTTGCAAATTATCCAATTCATTTTCATAGCCATATAATGTACTTACATAAGTAGCAGATGGAAGTATTCCACTTTCTATTGCCTCTTCTAATGACATTTCTGATGCTATATTATTTTCAAACAATTCATCAGACATATCTCTTAAACCATCTAAATATCTTAATGGTGTTGCTGATAATCCTAATATTTTCGCATTTTCATTTCTTTGAATTAATCTTTCAACACCGCTTCCCCATTCTGGTGCTCCACAATGATGAAATTCATCTAGAATAATTATATCTGCATCTAAATTTTCAATTTCTTCATCTGTCAACCTTGCTAATTTTTGATAGGTCATTCTTTTTAACAAAGGGAAATCTTCCATTGTCATTCCCTCTGAAAAAATATTCTTTTTTACATCATGTAATATAGAATTTGCTGGTGCTAAATATATTGCTTTTTTATCATTATTCTCTTCTAATAATTTTAATGCAATAAACATTTTTCCCGTACCTGTTGGTTGTATTACTGCAACTTTATTTGATTCTTCCATTTTTTCAATAACTTTTGTATATGTAGCTTCATTATGTGATTTTAAACTTATCGACATTTTTAAACTCTCCTTTATATAATTTTATTATTTATAATATAACCAAAAAATCTATTGTTTAGTAATCGTTCAAAACCTACAAATTGGTTTTCATATATTATTTTATATCTACTTATTACTATCACATATTTAATTTAAAATTAACAAGTTTACATAATTTTTATAAAATCAAGATTTTATTTCATATCTACATATTTTTTTTCTTAATTTTTTTTATTTTTTCATTATTTTCTTCAATAATGTTATTATAATATTTTTCAAGTTTCTTTAATCTATCTATTGAATTCCTTCATTTTTTTACAAATCTATATTTTTCGAAGCCACTATACTACCTTTACCATGAATTATTATAACAGTTATAAAAACTTGTCAATACTTTTTTGTTGTTAATTTCATAATAACATGTTAATAAAAAGAGTTAGATAAAATTTAAAATGTACTATTGATTTATTATTTGGAAAAATAATAAAAAATTATGAAAAAAGTATTCCGTTTTTATTAAGTTAATGATATAAGTAATTTGTATTATATATTATAAATTATAAAAATAGGAGGGGGTACTATGGAGGACAAAAAAACTAATTATAAAAAAATAATAATAATTTTAATAATATTTTTAGTTATTATTATTGGTGTATTTATTTTTAGAGATTTTTTTATATTAAAATCTTTGAATTCTAAGTTTTCAAATATAAAGGAAAATCAAAAAAATATTTATATTAAACAGGTTTCAGATACAGCAGAAATGGAAATATTTTTAAAAGATGATACAATTAAAAATATATTAACTCCAATAGATGATTCTAAAAAAATTACAGAATTTTCAAAGCCCAAAATACAAAAAACATTTGTAGATACTGATGAATCAAAAGAATTACATATTTTTGAAGATGAAGAATTTGAACCTGATAATACTGATTATATTGGCTTCAATTATGATTTTATCAATAGTGATAACTTTTTTGATAATTTATCAAATTCATTAAAAATAAAAATTAAAAAAGTTGATGTTGAAGGAATTAAATGTTATAAATTAACTAATTTTTCTGTTGAAGATAATAAAAGCATTGCTTATATAAATGTAGAAACAGGTTTTCCTGTAGAAATTAATGATGAAAAAGAAGAATCAAAAATAAAATATGAAGTTAAATTTGATTGTGTAACTGATAAAGATATTGAAGAACCAGATAATTCAAATTATACAATTATAGAATCAGAAGATATCGAAGAATAAATATTTTATTTATAAATAGAGTATCATAAAGTTGATTCAATATTTAAACAATTATTATAAATACCAAATTATTGTCGTAATAATATTATTTAAGTCTGCTAAAATTTAGCAGACTTAAATATTTTTTTCACTCTATCACCTAAAATTTTATTTACGCCATTAACAAATTCTTCTATAATACTATTCCTTTAATTTTTTAAACTAGTATAACCTATCATTAAACTCAATACTACCATTAACTTTATTTTTCATACAAAGTATTGCATGATTACATTCCATACCTGGAGCATACGAAAAAGGCCCCATAATATTTGGAGCCCATAAATTTGTATTTATATTAATACTTTTTGAATATTTCAAATCTCCATTTATTTTAAGATTTTGCTTTTGATCTTTAATATCAATATGAATACTTTCTTTAGAAAAAACACTATTTCCTATTTTAATAATAAAAGTTTTATAACTAAAATAAAAATCATTAATATTATAGTTAATAAAATAAGAAAAGTCATTTGTAATTACTTGTATAAAAGCTTTTTTATCATTATTCTCATTACTTATTCCAGGTATAAATGATATTCCCTCTTTATTATTAGTATTTTTAAAATACCAACCTTCAAAATAATTTTTATTTTTACTTAAACTTTTTTCTCCTTGAAATAATTCAGGATTTTTAATCAATACCAATTTATTCATAATGGTATTTTTTCAAAATTTGAAATAATATTCAAATTTTTAATTTTGCATAAATATTTGTTGACCTTTAATTAAATCATAATTTACCAATTCACTAGATTCTAAGTTTTCTTTAAACATATCTATTCCAGTAATTTGGCTATTTTCATATGTTATATAATAATATATACCTTTATCCATATTACAGCATGAACTATATATTGTTATTTCATATTTTCCTTCTCCCATATGAACTAAGCCTCTTTGTTGATAAACAGAGCCTAAAATATGAAAAAATTGACTTATGCTCTCTGATTCTGAATCTCCAGATTTTGAATTCATTTTAGTAAATGTAGCTTTTACAAATCTTGATGCTGATGATAAATCTCCTGGAAGTCCCATAGCCCCCATTCCTCTACTATAAGTTTCTAAATTTAATTCTTTTGAAAAATTATTTACTGGTTGCTC
Organism: uncultured Clostridia bacterium; assembly: GCA_947630545.1. Taxonomy (GTDB): domain Bacteria; phylum Bacillota; class Clostridia; order TANB77; family CAG-508; genus CAG-269. The sequence goes on along the minus strand of CANRHX010000024.1, from coordinate 10,117 downwards.
TGTTGATAAATTCATATAATTATTTAAATTAAACATGTGTATATCAAAAGTAGGGTTATTAGTTAAAACTCCAACAGGATTATCATATATTTTTAATCCAGCTTTAACACTTTCAACAGTTATTGATTTTTCTTTATCTGAAATTATCCAATGAAGTGGTGAAACTGGTAATTCATCACTAAAATTTATTTTTGCAATATTTATATTTTCTAATAGATTTTTTACTTCATCTAAGTTTGAACATTGTGACAAAATATAAGGTATAAATTCAAAAGGTGCTATGTTATTTTTTCCATCTACTATTTCTTTATAGTCTGCATTTCCTGGAAAATTTAATCCAGCCATTCCTAAGCCTTTTTCATTTATAGCATCATAATAAAGTGGATAATTATTTGCAACATAAGCCATTCCTATAAGTGCATAATGATTTTTTATATTTTCTACATTTCTGAATTTAAATTCATAATTTCTAGGAGTTATTGTAACAGTCTCCTTATATGAATATTCTAAATCTAAATTTCTTCCAAAATAATGATTATTTGTATTATAAGTTATAGCAGTACACATATCTTTTCCTCCATTTATAAAAAAATTTCTATTTGAAATAATATCATATAAATAAAAAAACATCAAACATATTTTTATCCTTTGTTAAATGATTTGTATTGGAAATAAACGAAAAAATCCAGAATTTTTCTGGACTTTTCTTTACAAAATTAAAATTATCTACCCTCTGTATTTTTACTTTTTTTATTAAAATATTCAATGCCAATTTTTTGTAATTCTTCATATAAATCATCTGACTTTGTTGATGTTATATTATTTTCATACTTTTTTGCCAAATTAGAAAATAATAATAACTTTTCAAAATCAACACCATATTTACTACAAATTTCTTTTATATCTTTACCTAAATTTAAATTATCTTTTTTAAAACCTGAATAAGCTAATTCTGTATTAAGTGAATAAAAATAACTACTAGAAGGACTACTAGATATTTCACCTTCCATACTTTGTTCTTTGCTTATTATAAAATCAGTAATATTACTAGTATCTTCTAATAAACTTTTTAAAACATAATTATCCAAACTAAAAATTGAATTACTCTTACCTATTTCTAGCTCTAATTTAGATTTTTTTATCTCCTCCTTAATATTGGAGGAAATTTCTTGATTTAATTGAATTTCACATATTCTATCAATATTAGCTTGAAAAGCATATTTTTTAAATAAATCAGGATGATTTTGCTTTAAAGATTTAGAACAATGTAATAATTCCAATAATTCTTGTGGATTATTATATATTATCTCATTATTATCTCTTTTTTGTTGATAAATAAATAAACCTATACCGGCCATCATTCTCAATGAATTATGAGAATCACTATCTTCTACCAAAGCTTTACCAGTAATTGCTGATTCATAAGAATCTTTAACAATATTATAAACAAAATTATTTTCTGATATATTGCATCTTTCAAAATCATCTTTCCTAATATTCCATAATTCTTCTACATTTGAAATATCTATTTTTTTACCTTCACTAATATACTTTGATGCAAATAAAAATAAATTAGTCATTTCATAAGCATTTGGATCTTTTGCCCACTCAAATTTATCTTTATTATCTTTAATCCAATTTATAGTATTTTTAATAGTAACATCAAAAATTTCTTCTGTTATATTGTTTCTAAAATTATTATCATAAGCCATAAATAACCTCCTAATGATTAGAATTTACATTTTTCGATCATTTATGCTATAATTTATTTGCATATTTTTGTAAATAAATTCTTTATTTTATTTATTATCCTATAAATAAAATTATTTTTTACTTCAGCTAATGCTAATTGTTCATTTACACTATTTTCAAAATATTGTTCTTCTATATTTATCTCTTTATAATTAAAGCTTTTTTCTAAATTATCTTTTATTTTTTGTTGATATTTTTGCTCATTTTCATCATATATTTTTTGTAATTCTACTTTCTGAGAGTCTGTACACCAATATTGTAAATTTAAAAAAGAAATGAACTCAATAGTCTCTTGACTTATATTTTGACTTTCTATTGGTAAATTAATATCAAAATTTATTAATACTTTTTTATCTCTTGATACATCAATAAAATCATAAATTTTTTTATCATATATATTTCCATAAATATTTTTTATAACATTTAACTTAAATTCATCTTTTATTGGTATATATTCTTCATAAGACTTAATACAAAATATTTCTTCTTCGAAATTTGCAAAATGATATATTTTTTCATCTCTATATGTTATACAATCTATAAAAACAAATTTTTTATCATCAAATTGTTTTATAAGTAATTTTTTCATTCGTGCATGCTCCTATAATTTATATTTATGCTATTATAATTATACTATTTTAAAAACATAATTTTGTCAATGCTCACAGTTAATTAATTTTCGGCATTTTTTATTATTAAAATTATTGAACATTTTTTTGTATATGTTATAATTTATATAAATATACTTGGAGGTATTTATATGCAAACAATTACAAATGAAGAAGGAACGTTTATTTTTCTAAAGTCTGAAAAACAAGTAAAAAATAAAAAAATTCTTATAATAGTACTTGTTACTTTATTCATATTGCTTGATATTTTTAGTTTTATAAAAAATGGTTTTAACTATCTTATATTAATTTTTGAAGCAATTTCTATTCTATTTCTTATATGGACATATTATGTAGATAAAAATGATAGTAAAAATCCTGTTTTAATTATGAAAGATGGAATTTTAATGAATATAATTGGAAAACAAGATATTAATTTTCAAGATATAACTAAAATTGAAATTCCTACTTTATCTGATACTTTAGTTATTACATTTACATATAATCATAAATTATCTAAACAACCTATTTTTTCTAGTAATAATCCATCTATGATAAAATTAATTACAGAAAGAATTAAAGAATATGCTGATAATCACGGATTTGTTAATATTGAATATAAAAATTGTCTATTATTTAATGAAAAAAATAAATAATTAAATAAAAATGGATATTTTATTTGAGTAGAAAATTGATAATAAAAAAGGAGATACTAACTATTAGTTAGTACCTCCTTTTTATATTTATAATCAGCTTTCGATTATTTATGCTATATTATTTTTTTCGATATTTCTTCATTTACAAATCTAAATTCAATGTAAAATTTTTTAACCTTTATATTCTCCACCATTAATATGCATTACCTGACCAGTAACATAAGATGAATCTGAACTTGCTAAATATATAAATAAAGGCGCTATTTCGTAAGGTTGACCTGCTCTTCCCATTGGAGCATCTGAACCAAGAGTTGGAATTTTGTTTGCTTCCCAACAAGCAGGTTGCAATGGAGTCCAAAATACTCCGTGGAGATACTGCATTTACTCTTATATTTTTTGAAGCTAAATTAGTTGCCAAAGCTCTTGTAAATCCGACAATAGCTCCTTTACTTGTAACATAATCTATCAATTCTGGCTCACCTTTAAAAGTAGTAATAGATGTTACATTTATAATACTCGAACAAGGAAGCATATATTTTAGAGCTCTTTTAGTTAAATAAAACATTGAATAAATATTCGTTTTCATAGTTAAATCAAATTGCTCATCTGTTATATTTAATAAACTCTTTTGTTGATACTGAACACCACTATTATTTACCAAAATATCAATTTTACCATATTTTCTCATAGTTTCTTCAACTATTTTATCACAAAATTTTGTATCCTTTATATCACCAGCAAGTAATGAACATTTTCCACCTAATGATTCAATAAATTGTTTTGTTTCTTCTGCATCTTTATGTTCATTATAATATGCAATTACAACAGTGGCTCCTTCTTTAACAAAACCTACTGCAACAGCTCTACCTATTCCCGAATCTCCGCCTGTTATAATTGCTACTTTATTCATAAGCTTACCAGATCCTTTATAATACGGATTATTAAAAATTGGTTTTGGTTTCATTAAATATTCCATTCCAGGTTGTGTATCTTGATGCTGAGGAGGAAATTCTAACTTATAATCTTTACATATTAACCCAAAACCGATTGTCTATGTACTTTAATCCATAGTCATCTTGCCCATTATTACATGATGTAAAATATTCATAATTCATTATCTTCACCTCTTCTATTTATATTCAAAAAAAACGATTTGGTGATTTATAAACATCAATAGAAGAAAAGTGAACTATATTATTACAAAATAAATTAACTTTATATTTTACTTTTTACTTTTATTAATCAATTTCTTTTTTATACCTAAAAACGGCAATTATGGATGATATAAAAGAAAATATATCTAATACAAAAGTAGCATATGCTTTTGAAATAAAATCATAAATCATCCATAAAGCTCTTAATATAACTGTTAATTTTCTTACTATTTTCATGTTATTTAATAGCAATATAAAAAAGTATATATATGAAGCTATTGCAGGTAATAAACTAAATATATTGTTATAAGTTATAATATTTCCTAACGCTATGAGTATAACAAATATGAAAATACACCATGCTGGAGCTTTTTTATTTTGAAGTTTTGAAAAAACAATTGTTAATATTGCCATTATAGCTGTATTAATTGCTCCTGCATATGCATTTAAAAGTACCAAACTTATTATAAAAAATATATATGATAATAAATAAAATAATAAATATTTCTTTTTATCTTTCATCTGTCCCGCTAAAATAGTAATTCCAGAGCCAATTGCTCCAAATATTTGAGCTATTATAAATTGCATTTTTAATTACCTCTCCTTTATAATTTTTAATATGATTAATTTTATCATTAACATTTTACTTAATCAACAACTAATTATAACATGGTAAATTAACTATATTTATTTTTTATACTAGTCTTCTATATATTTGTATGAATTTAAATATAATTTTCAAAAAATTACTAATCACTCACTTATAACAATAATTATTAAATTCTTATTATGGAAATAGTAATTACCCAAATTTGGTTGAATATAAAAACTTTTTATAGTATACTAATTAAAACTTTAAATTTTAGGAGGAAAAAATGAATAAACCAATAGTAACAATAGAAATGGAAAATGGAGGAATAATCAAACTAGAACTATATCCTAGTAAAGCTCCAGAAACTGTTAATAATTTTATATCACTTATAAATAAAGGATTCTATAATGGATTAATTTTTCATAGAACTATTCCTGGATTTATGGCTCAAGGCGGAGATCCAGAAGGCACTGGAATGGGTGGACCAGGATATTCAATAAAAGGTGAATTTTCAGATAATGGATTTGAAAACAATTTATCACATGTAAGAGGTATTGTATCTATGGCTAGATCTTCAAATCCTAATAGTGCAGGATCACAATTTTTTATAGTTACAGATGATTCAACTTTTTTAGATGGTCAATATGCTGCATTCGGAAGTGTTTTAGAAGGAATGGATGAGGTGGATAAAATAGTAAAATCTAGAGTTATAACTAGAAGTCCATTTGGTGGAGGAAAAGATAGACCAGTTAATCCTCCTGTTATGAAAAAAGTTACAGTAGATACTTTTGGAGAAGTTTATCCAGAACCTAATAAATTATAGAAAACTCATTTTATATATGGGAACGGAATTTTTGTCTAAGACAAAAATTCCGTCCCCATGTCTATTCTAATCATATAATCTATCTGGATTTAATTCGTCAGGAGATTTCCAATCTATATTATAATCATCCTTTAATATTTGTTTTTTAATTTCCCAATATTTATAACAAAAACCAAACTGTTCCCTATCTAGCCCTTCTTCATCTATTTTATTATTAATTTTTTGTTCTAATTCATAAGATATTTTCTTATATTCTTCTGTATTTTCTATTTCATCTGTTATTTCCTCATCTTCAATACTACTTTCAAAAAATTCCTTTATTTTTCTAAAATATTTCCACATAATAATTTTCTCCTTAAGTATTTATTATAATTTTTTATTTATCAATTTTTAAAGTATATCTCTATTTCAAATATATTCATACAAATACAAATCTTCTAAACTTTTAAGCAATAACACTAAATATTTATAGTCTCCATAGCTACTATATCTAAAAATACAGTATCAGATTTTCTTTCAAAACTTTAAAAATATTATTTTAATAAATTTTTAAAGTTTTTACTATCTGACGACCAATTTTATATAATGGAGTCTCCAAATTCTTTTTAGCATTTTTTAATTCTTTACGAATTTCAATATGTTGAGGGCAATGTTGTTCACATTTTCCACATTCTATACAATTAGATGCAGCTGAAGAATTTTTACGCAAAGCTGTACACATAAAATATTCCTTTAAAGCTGTCATTTTTCCATCTGAATATTTTCTATTGTATGCAGCAAACGTTCCAGGTATATCTACATTTTGAGGACATGGCATACAATATCTACATCCAGTACATCCCACTTTCATTTTAGAATTTATAGCTTTTGATACATTTTTTAAAAGTTCTTGATCTTTTTCTTTGAATTCATTAACTTGTACTTCTGACGCTATTCTAACATTTTCCTTAATCATTTCAATCGAATTCATACCTGATAATACAGTAGTTACCTCTGGTTGATTCCATAGCCAGCGAAACGCCCATTCTGCAGGACTACGTTTTATTTCATATTCCTCAAATACTTTTAATGCTTCTTTTGGTAAATTATTAACTAATCTTCCTCCTCTTAATGGTTCCATTATAATAACTGGTATATTTTTAGATTCAGCATATTGAAGCCCTTTTCTACCAGCTTGAGTATTTTCATCCATATAATTATATTGAATTTGGCAAAAATCCCAATCATAAGCATCAATCAATTCACAAAACATTTCTGAATTTCCATGATAAGAGAATCCAATTTGTCTAATTGCACCACTTTCTTTTTTTTCTTTAATCCATTCTATAATACCTAAACTTTTAAGTTTTTCCCATGTTTTTATATCAGTAAGCATATGCATAAGATAGTAGTCAACATAATTGGTACGAAGTCTTTTCAATTGTTCTAAAAAGTATTTTTCAATACTATCTGATTTTTTAATTAAATAATGTGGTAATTTTGTAGCGATGTTAACTTTATCTCTAATTTGATTTTTTTCTAATATTTTACCAAGTGCTTCTTCGCTTCCAGGATAAACATAAGCTGTATCATAATAATTAACACCCGAATTATAAGCCTCCATTATTTCTTTCTCTGCTTTATTCATATCTATTTTTCCAGCATTTTGCGTAAATCTCATACATCCATATCCTAAAATAGAAATTTTATTTCCATATTTATCACAACGATAATTCATAATATTTACTATAATAAACTAGTTTTTTTACTAATTTATTTCCTTTTTATATTCTAAAAATCTTCATTTTATTTTTGTACTATTTATTCCATTCTCTTTCAATATTTTCTTTTTCTTTATCTTTTAATGCTAAAAAAATATCTATATTAAGTTTATTACAAATACTACATAAAACAATAAATACATCAGCAACTTCACTTTCTATAGTATCATAATTTTTAATTTTTGATTTATCAATTTTCATTGATGTTTGATCTTTTCTTATTGCCTTTGCTAACTCTCCCACCTCTTCAGTTAATAATAACATTGTTTTTTCTATATTCTGCTTAGAAAAACCTCTTAACTCTATTACTCTTTTTATATATTCTTGCACTTGAATAAGTGTATTATCACTTTTTAAATTTTCCCATAATTTTAATTGTTCATTATTACTCATAACAATTACATTTCTCCTATATACCACTATTATCTAATTTTTTCCTATTATATCTGTATAATAGACAATTTCTTTTCCTAATTTTTTTGCATATTCTATTTCTAAATTAGTACTATTTCCTATATAGTTATTTACATTCATTACTAATATTGAATCAGATAATTCTATTCTTTTAAAATGCTCTTTTTTTAGATTTAATAATTGTTCTTCAGTTCTTTCAATATTCTCTAATATTGGATACACTGGTGTAAGAATACAATTACCTTTTAAAGCCATTTTTTCTGCTGTTATCATCATTTCTTCTTTAAATTTTAAACTTCCACATATAGTTATTACTTTCATTAACATACCTCCCAGACTTTTAATATTTATCAATTTCCGTTCCGTTTTTTAAATATACTTTTATCTGCCTTATAATATGAGGTATATTATAGTTTCCTGCAAATTTTGAATTATCTAATAACTCATCATTTATAGTTACCCATTCTAACTTATTTTTTTCCTCTACTAAAGTTACTTCATGTTTTAGAATGCCATAATAAACTTGTATATTATTTTCATATTTAAAATAATTCAAATCCATAAAATGATCTAATTTTATATCTTTATTAGATATTCCTGTTTCCTCAAATAATTCCCTATATGCAGCTTCATCATTTGTTTCATTTTCTTCAACTTTACCGCCAACAAAATTATATAATCCTTTATATGGTTCTTTTGCTCTAATACAAAATAGAACTTTTTCTAAATCAAAATTAAATACTACAATTAAATTCAATTTTCTCATCTTTTGCTCCTTTAATTTATAATCTAACCTCATAATTTAATACATTTTATAATCTCCAAATCTTGCACTTATATTAAAAGAATTACATTTTATTAAAAAAATAACTAAAGATCTCCATTCTTTAGCTATTTTGAAAAATTATTATTAATCTACCATTTTCTGTAATTTTTCTTCTAATTCCTTTAATTCAGTAGTTAAAAACTCCCACACCATATTTAAATTAACTCCGTCATAAATTTGTCTTTACTTTTCATAAACAACTATACCTGTCCTTTCTATTTCCTTTTCTATTTCGGAATTTTTATCTATTTCAGTTTTCTCTATGACATCTACATCTTTATTAAATTTTTGTTTAATCATATCTATAATAGCAAAATATTTAAGACCTCTTATTTTTCCATCACTATCAATTACAATATCTATATCGCTTTTCTCAGTAGGTTCATTTTTTGCATACGAACCAAATAATATAGCTTTTTTTACATCCGTATCAATTAAAACCTCTTTTAACATTTGCTTTATATCTTCTAATGTATAAATTCTCGTAGTCATAGTTTTCTCACTCCTTTTTGTATATTTTATAGTATTATATGTAAAAAGTCTATATTATTTTGAAAAATATTTTATAGAACAATAGTGGACAAAGGGACGGGTTTTTTGTCTAAAACTTATCTATTTATCTGATAAAAATATAACAAAAAAGCAAGTGATTGTAAATATATTCACTTGCTTTTATTTGTAAATTATATACTCAATTTAATTATTAAATAATTATTTATATATATTGCTTCAATTTTACCACCACTTAAATCTACTAATTGTTTAGCAATAGATAAACCAATTCCATTAGATTTTTTTGCATTTCTTACTGTATAATATCTATTAAATATTTTTTCTACACTTACTTTATCTAATTTATCTGTTTTGTTTGAAAACTCTATTGTACCATTATTATACATTTTTACATTAAAATCTTGCTGACTATATTTTATAGCATTAGAAATAATATTTTCAAAAATTCTTTTCAAGTTATTTTCATTTAATAACCTAATTACTTTGTCTTGGCATATATCTATATTAGGAATGATATTTCGTTCTTTAAACAAACTATAAAAACTAGCAATGGAATCCTCTAAAACATCATTTATACATACATTATCTTTTTTTATTTCTTGTTCGATATCTAAACTTTTAGAATAATTAAATAGTTGCTCTGTAAGTTCTGTTAAATCGTTTACTTTTGTATCAATAATTTTTAAATATTCTTTTTGCTTTTCAGTAAGCTCATCATTATTCATTAAATCCAGATAACATTTTATGCTAGTTAAAGGTGTTCTTAAATCGTGTGAAATATTTGTTATTGATGATTTTAATTCTTGATTTCCATTTTTATATTCGATTTCTAATTTACGAAGTTCTTTTAAATTTTCATTAAGTATATTAGATAAATTTTTTAAACTTTTATCGTTTGTATTATTTGTAATTAAACTATTAGTATCTGATTTCAAAATGTTTGAGAAAGAATTTCCAATATTTTTAATCTCATTTTTCATAATAAAAACTTTTATTATGAAAAAAAGTAAAATGGCTAA
>CANRHX010000023.1 GCA_947630545.1 uncultured Clostridia bacterium | reverse complement strand
AAAATATATAATTTAGCGGAAATATTTTTCCGTTAATGTTTAGAAATTTTTGGGACATTTTCAAAAGTTATTGACACTATTATTAATTTTTTGATAACATAAATTAAGGAATACTATACATTGTAGATAGATATTCTACTAGGTCTGAAATAATTTATTAGATCAGGACCTGACCCGAACTGATGCTAAGCATCAGTAAAAGCCATTCAAACGAATGGCTTTTATTTTTTTGCACTTTTCATTATCTATCATATGGTTTAAAATTAAAATCAAATCCCTTATATTTATAATGTTTAATATTTAAATATTCTTCGATATACTTCGCTGCAACTTGTGAAATCTCGTTTATTCTGTATGATTTTTTATCAAATTTCGCTAAAGGAATTATATATCTTACTTTGCCTTTAACACTTGTACAATACTTATCTTTTATTGGTGTATCACTTCCATAAACCGAAGTTGCGTTTTGCCATTTAATAAAAATATTCCTTATATATTCATCATTACAATGTAAAATTTTATTTATAACATCTTTTTCAGACAATTTATACAAATCATCTATACTTATATATCCTTTAACATTCATAGATTTTATAATATCAGCAATACATTGCATAACAGCTACAGTTTGATCACTATGATAATTAGCAAAAATAGGTAATATTTTATATACATATTCTTCACATATCTTGACATCCTCAAAACCAAGTTCATCTATACCATCTTCATTTTTTAAAATTATTATATTATTATAAAAATGTTCTATTTCTTGTAAAGTCCATACATCATAAAGAAATAATCCATTTGAGAAAGTATACTCAAATCTATCTGCACTTAATTTTGGTGTGTCATTATCTGCAATTGGATATATATGATAGTCACAGATTTCTTCAACTTTTATATTATCTCTTTTTAATAAGGACATAATTTTATTTGAATTTCTTATTATTAATTCAGTTCTTTCTTCTGTAGATTCTTGATGCTCTGAATCTCCATTCATAAAATCTATACAATGTTTAAAAGTTGGAGATGCTATATCATGAAATAGACCAGCCAAGGTTTGCTTTTTGTCATTAGTAAAATGCCAAATAATTAATGCAACTCCAATACTATGTTGAAAAACAGAATTAGAGGATTTATAACTATACATTTTTTGATAATCAGTACTACAAAGCATACTTATACCATCAAGTCTATGCATTTCTGGTGTATCAATATAATCTATCAACCATTCTGGAAATTCTGGTGATAATATTTTGAAATAATCTCGCACTTCGTTATTTAAAGTTTCTAAATATTTGTTCATAATTAATATCTCCCATTAAATTCTTTTATTTTTTAACAAATTAATGTTTCTTGCCCATTATCATAATAAATAACAATTTTATCAAATGAATCTAAATATCCTTTATTATCATTTATAAACTGACCTATTTCTCTGGCCAAAGCAACATTTAATTGTTTTTTTATTTATGTATTTAATCGTTTTATTATAATTACCTATGTTTCTTTATATTTTTTGAATTGATTTTTTTCTTTGGTTTGTCGATATATTTATACCATAAATTTTGATGTTTTACAACAATTATAAATAAAGAATTTCAAACAGTTGCATTAAAATTGCATTATTACGGCATACAAAAAACCTTGTAAATATAGTTATACTAATTATTACAAGGTTTTTTGTATTTGGAGCGGGTAGAGGGAATCGAACCCTCACCACCAGGTCGGAAGCATGGGATTCTACCATTAAACTATACCCGCAACACAAATATATTATAATATTTTAAACATACTATGTCAAGCTTGATGAATATTAAAAATTTCTTCAATTTCATTAATAAATTCCTGTATTTTTTTATTATTTGGAAATTTCTTTCCTATTTCAACAACACTACCATAATGTCCTTCTTTCATATATAAGTCTGCCAAATTTTCTTGCATAGGAGCATACCAGTCAAATTTGTTTGCAAGTTCTATAGCATCTTCTACTTCCCCTTGTGCTCTATATATCCAAAACAATTGAGTTTGTATTTCTGGATTATCTTCATACTTATGAGCTAAATCTATGGCATCTTTAAACTTTCCTTGCAATGTATATATACTTACCAATTGAGACTGTATTATTTCACAATCTGGAAATTTTTTAGCAATTTTTTCAGCTTCTTCAAATCTTTTTTGTTTAAGATACAATGTAATTAATTTTGACTGTAATATTATATTATCACTATTTTCATTTACTATTTCTTCAGCACTATCAATATTATCAATTTTACTAAGTAATGTCATTTTTTGTGACTTCATTATATTATTATTAGGAAATCTATTTATAATTTCTTCTGCTTCTCTATACATTCCTGTATCTATAAATATTTGTACTAATTTAGATTGAATTATAGGATTTTCAGGAAATTTTTTAGCTAATTCTATTGCTTGCATAATTTTGCCTGTTTTAATATATGTTGTTACTAATTGTGATTGAAATATTTCATATTGATTATCTGAAACTGACTCTTTAGGAAATCTGCTTACTATTTCTTCGATTTTACTAAAGTCTTCTAATTCCATATATGCGTTTATTAGCCTTGATTGTATAATTGCAACATCGGGAAATCTACTCGCAATAGGTTCTATTTCCCTATATCTTTTTTGTTCCATATAAATACTTATTAATTGGGATTGTATTTGTTTAGAATCTGGATACCTTTTGGTATACTCTATCGCTTGGTCATACTTTTGAGTTCTTTCTTCTATTGAAGTAGCTCTTTTAGCTTGTTCACTTAAAGTCCTTATTGTCATGGAATCAATTATTTCTTGTCTCCATTTTTGTATTAAATTTTTAGACACAACCCCCTTATAATATACTTGGCTTATTTCATTAAGTGTTTCATCTATTTGTTCTGGTACACTTTTAGAAAATTTTCCAAACAATTTAGATTGAGCAACATCTTTTATTTTCCTTTTTACTATTCCATATCTCCATTTTGATAACTGTTTCTGGGTTATAAAGTCTTTATAATATGCTTCGTTTAATTCTGACCAAACCTTATCTACTGGTTTATACAATAATTTTTCTTGAACTTTGCTTTTTAATGATTTTATAACTTCTTTCTTCCAAATTTCTAGCGTTTCTTTATCAATAAAATCCTCATAATATAATTCTTTTAGCTCTTGCAAGAATTTTTCGTCTATTGGTTTATGCTCTAACTGTTTTTTAATATATTTTTTAAAATCATCTGTGTATTTCATGTTATATCACCCTTTTTTATTATAATCATCTAAAAAGCTATATTTTTTTCCATTTTTAGTATATGAGAGTAATGTATTCAAATTAACATTTTGAGCACTTCTAAAGATATTCATATCTATGTTTTTATATTTTAATCTTAAATTTTTTATTAATCTTTTCATTTCTTCTCTGGCACCAATTTCATCATCATTTTCTGCAATTGAACAATTTTCTGTAAATCTGCATGCACATTGAATAAATTTCAATTCATTCCTATCTCTCCAATTAATTATATCTTGTTCTTTTACATAATATAGAGGTCTTATTAGTTCCATTCCTTCATGAAATGTACTATGCAATTTTGGCATCATTGTTTGCATTTGTGCACCGTATAGCATTCCCATTAATATTGTTTCTATAACATCATCAAAATGGTGCCCTAGTGCAATTTTATTACATCCTAGTTCTCTTGCTTTTTTGTATAAATGTCCTCTTCTCATTCTAGCACATAAATAACATGGATGATCTTCTATGTGAGCAACTGTATCAAATATTTGTGTATTAAACATTGTAATTGGTATATTTAAGAGCTTAGCATTATCCAATATTCTTTGTTTATTTTCTTCGTTGTAGCCTGGATTCATACACATGAAAACTACATCAAAATTCATCTTTCCATGTCTTAAAAGTTCTTGAAAACATTTTGCAAGTAACATTGAGTCTTTTCCACCTGACATGCAAACTGCGATTTTGTCTCCGTCTTGTATCATTTCATATTCTTGTATACCTTTTATAAATTTATTCCATATTGTTTTTCGGTATTTTGTTATTATTGTTCTTTCAATTTCTTGGTATCTTTCCATTTTATTTTTATTCCTCAATTTTAATTTTACTATATTTTATCGTATATGGCTTTATATATTTATATCATAAATTCTGATGTTTTTCAACAATTATTGCTAAATCAGTACTAAAACCCATTTTTGCAATCTAAATTTTAATATTTTTTAATAATTTTATAAAGTTTGATTCTTTTTTATAAAAATAAAAAAACTTACGAAACCTTTAAAGTTCGTAAGCTGTCTTAAATTGGAGCAGGTAGTGGGAATCGAACCCACGTCATCAGCTTGGAAGGCTGAGGTTCTACCATTGAACTACACCTGCATGTCTTTTGAACATAAATAGATTATACTGTCTTTTTTATTTTTTGTCAATATGTTTTACAAAATTTTTATTAAAATTTTAAAATTATTGAAAATCATATTATAGAGTAAAAGCCAGATTCCCAATAAGAGGGTTTACTGGCTTTTACAGGTTCATCTCATGACTCTTGCAAGTTTTAAAAACAGCTCTCGATTCACTGGTTGATATAACTTGTCAATTATATCGTTTCCTTTGATATAATATATTTTTAGTGAATGCACATGCATATTCCACTCAAACTCTATATATTTAGGTTTGATTTTATTACAGTCTGTTTCAATCTCTCCGATAATATTTTTTAGAATTTGCTGGTTTTTCCGGGCTGCTGCAATTCCAATCATTGAGATTTCCCTCCCTTCTGCATTTAGTCTATATATTATTATATCATTTTTTACAACTTATGTCAAAATAAAACTCAACACCAATATCCTTATTTACAACTCCATAATCTTGTTCATAATTGTTCATAACAGCTTTTACAAAAGAAAGGCCTATACCCGTTCCTCCATCTGCCCTGTTTCTAGATTCATCTGCCTTATAAAATCTATTCCATATTCTAATCATATCCTCTTCTTTTATATTTTCACCTGTATTGAACACTTTTACTCTAACAATATTTTTATTAACATCAATCTCATTTGAAATTTCAATATATTTGTTTTTATTCACTTCTTTTACATTCTTTATTGCATTAGTAATATAATTTGTAAAAACCTGCTCAATATAAAAATCATCTGCAAATACATTTATTTCTCTATTTTCTTTAAACTTAACTTTTATTCCTTTTTCTTCTAACATTACTTGTGATTTTCTTATAACTTCTTTTTCAAGTTCTACAATATTGAATTCTTTATTATTAAATTCGCGTTTTCCATATTCCAATTTCATAAGTTCTAGTAATTGTTTAACAAGCTTATCCATTTTATTTATTTCATCTAAAATAACTTCAGCATAGAATTTTCTACTTTCTTCATCTGTATTAACATTTTCAATTAATCCCTCGCTGTATCCTTGTATCAACGCTATAGGCGTTTTTAATTCATGAGATACATCTGATATAAAGCTCTTTCTCATTTCATCTATCTTGGATTTTTCTTCTATATCTTTTTCTAGTTCTAAATTAGTATTTCGTAACTGTCTAATTGTTTTTTCTAATTTGTCTGACATTATATTTATACTTTTACCAAGATCATTAATTTCATCGTGAACATCAGTTGTTTTATATTTTTTACTAAAATCTAATTTTGCCATTTTTTTTGCAATATCATTTAACTCCAATATCGGATCTGTAAATCTTCTGCACACTACAATTATTATTAGTCCTCCAATTAAAATTGTAAATCCTGCAATTAAATATAAAAAATTGTTAGATATTTTTACACTATCTTGTATGGCTGTTATTGGTATTCTTAAATATAAATAATAACCATTATTTAATTTACCAGACAACAATATGTATGTTAATCCATTTTTTAAATCTTTAAGTTTTTTTACTGTATATTTATCATTTTGTTCAATTACTTGTTCAGAATTCATATTAATTCTATTTATTTCTTTTATCTCATCTATTGATAAGAAAAATGTTTTTTCTGAACTATATAAATTTTCATGATTACTGTTTTTTATTGAAATATCAAAGTTTTGCACTATAGATATTTTTTCTAATTCTGCCTCTATTATATTTTCTGCTATTCCTTTATCATAAAATGAATTTATTTGTTCATATACATTCTTTAAATCTCTTTGCTTACTATATAAATAATAAGTTTCTAAAACAAAATTATTAAGTATAATTAAAAATACTATAATAATTAATACAGTCAAACTTAATGTCAAAAATAATTTAACTCTTATTGATTTCAATGATTCTTTTATTTTATTCATATCACTATTTAACCTCAAATTTATACCCTATTCCTCTTACTGTTTTTATATATCTTCCTTTTTTTCCTAGTTTGTGTCTTATTTTCTTTATATGACTATCTATAGTTCTTGAATCGCCGTAATAATCGTAATTCCATACATTATTAAGTATTTTATCTCTAGAAAGAGCTATGTTCTCGTTTTCAACCAAATATATTAATAATTCATATTCTCTTAAACTTAATTCTAAATTTTTTCCATCGACTTTTACAGTTCTACCATTTTTATCGATTTCAATACCAGCATAATCAACCACTTTTTCTTCATCTTTATTTGTTCTTTTTAGGATTGCTTCTACTCTTGCAACCAATATTTTAGGGCTAAAGGGTTTTGCAATATATTCATCTACTCCAAGTTCGAATCCAAATAATTCATCCTGTTCTTCTCCTCTTGCTGTTAACATTACTATTGGAACTGTGGATTCCTGTCTTATTTGCCTTAAAACAGACCAGCCATCAAGTTTTGGCATCATTACATCTAATAATATTAAATTAATTTTATTCTTATTTGCTTGAAATACTTCTAGTGCTTTTTCTCCATCTTCCGCTTCTAATATATTAAATCCTTTTACGCTTAAAAAGTCTTTTATTAATTTTCTCATTCTTTGCTCATCATCTGCTATTAATATGTATTGATTTTCCATTTTACCAACTCCTACAATATTATATATTATAGTTTAAATTTATGTCTATTGTGTGAAACTTTTATAAATTATAGTAAAAAGCATAAACTATACAAAAAGTATATATTTATGCTTTTTATAATAAAACATTACCCCATATAATCTCTTAATTTTTTACTCCTACTAGGATGTCTTAATTTTCTTAATGCTTTAGCTTCTATTTGACGAATTCTTTCTCTTGTTACTTTAAATTCACGTCCTACTTCTTCAAGCGTTCTAGCTTTTCCATCCTCTAATCCAAATCTTAATTTTAATACTTTTGCTTCTCTTGGCGTTAACGTGTTCATTATTTGTTCAAGCTGTTCTTTTAAAAGCGTATATGCTGCTGAATCATGAGGTGCTGGACTATCATCGTCTTGTATGAAGTCTCCTAAATGGCTGTCATCTTCTTCTCCTATTGGTGTTTCTAATGATACTGGATCTTGTGCTATTTTTTGTATTTCCATTACCTTTTCAACTGGAATTTCCATTTCTTCTGCAATTTCTTCAACGGTTGGTTCTCTTCCTAATTGTTGAAGTAAATGTCTTGATGTTCTAATTAATTTATTTATTGTCTCCACCATATGAACTGGTATTCTGATTGTTCTAGCTTGGTCCGCTATTGCTCTTGTTATAGCTTGTCTTATCCACCAAGTTGCATAAGTACTAAACTTAAATCCCTTTGTGTAATCAAATTTTTCAACTGCCTTAATTAGTCCCATATTTCCTTCTTGTATTAAGTCTAAAAATAGCATTCCTCTTCCTACATATTTTTTAGCTATACTTACAACTAATCTTAAGTTTGACTCTGCAAGTTTTTGTTTTGCATCTTCGTCATCTTCTAATATTTTTTTAGCTAATTCTAATTCTTGATCAAATGTTAAAAGTGGTATTCTCCCTATTTCTCTTAAATACATTCTTACTGGATCATCTACATTTATTCCTTCATAGCTTGTCTCTGTAATTTCATCTAATTTTAAATTTTCTACTTCTTTTAAGTCCTCATCGTCTGGCTCTTCTTCAAAATCATCTTCATTAAGTAAATCTACACCAATTTCTTCAAAAGCATCAAAAACTTGATCTATTTGTTCTGGCTCAACGTCGTCAAGCTCTTTAGCTAAATCGCCATATGTTATTTGACCTTTTTCTTTTGCTTTTTTTAATATTGAATTTACTTTTTCTTCTTTTATTTTATTTTTTTCTTCAACTTCTTTTTCGCTTTGTAATTCTTCATTTGCTTCTTTTTCGCTTTCTAATTTTTTATGTTTTTTTATTTCTTCTTTTAGTTCTTTTTTTACTTCTTCTTTTTTTTCTGCCTTTGCTTTTTCTGTTTTTACTTCTTTTGCTTTTTCTTCTGTTTCTGATTCTGCTTTTTTCATTGATCTTTTAGATTTTACTTCTTCTTTTTTATCAGGTTCTTTTTCTGTAGCTACTTTTTTACTTTTTGATTTTTTTACTTCTTCTGGATTTTCTTTTTTTTCATTTTTACTAGCCATTTACCTATCCCCCTACTTAATTTTTGCTAATTTATATATAATTTCATTAAGTTCATTTAATAATTTTTCTTGTTCAGATTTATCTAAATCTTGGCCCCTTAAATTTATAATTTCTTGTTTTCTTTCTAATAACTTGTCTTTTTCATAGTTTTTAAGTAAATCATCAATTGCCTTTTCTGTATTTTCAATTCCATAGTCTTCTGCTAATATTGCTGTTACATGGTTTTGTTCTTCTTCAGTCATTTTATCAATTATACTACTTATATTACTATTTCCTTTTTCGAATTCTTCATACAATTTAATTGCAATTTTCCTATCAATATCATATTTAAAATCTTCAGCTTTTACATTTTGCTTTATTATTTCATACACATTAAAATTTTCATCTAATAATAATGATAGAATAGTATCTTCCCTTTTTTTTATTTTATCTGATATTATTGAAGTTTCTTTTTTTACTTTATTTACAACTATTGTTTTTTCTAAAACTTTTTCCCCATTAATGTTAGAATATTTTAATTTATTTACTTGTGCATATATTGCCTCTTTAGAAATGTTATATGTCTTTGCTATATTTTCAATGTATACTTCTCTTTCCATATTATTTTCTACTGTTGATATTAGTTTAGATATTTCATTTAAAAATTTTATTTTATCTGCTGCATTTTCTAGATTTAAATCTTTTTTTAGTATTTTTACTTTATATTCTATAAGTGAAATAGCTTTATCCATTAAATTTTGGAATCTTGCATTTCCAAATTTTATGATATATTCATCTGGGTCTTTAGCTCCTTCCATTTGCAAAATTCTCATATCACAACCCATATTTTGTAAAATTTCTATTGATCTTAAAATTGCATTTTGTCCTGCTCCATCTGAATCAAATCCTAATATTATTTGTTCTGCACTTCTTCTAAGTAACCACCCTTGGCTTTGAGTTAACGCTGTTCCAAGTGCTGCAACTACATTTGTTACACCTCTTTGATGAAGTGATATAACATCCATATAACCTTCAACAATTAGTATTTTCTTTAAATCGCCTTTTTTGGCAACATTGAGTCCAAATAAATGTCTTCCTTTACTATATACTACATTTTCTGGTGAATTTATATATTTTGGTTTTGAATCATCTAATACTCTTCCACCAAATGCTATAACTCTTCCTCTTATATCACATATTGGAAACATCAGTCTGTTTCTGTATCTATCTATATATTTCCCATTTTCATTTTTGTTGACTAATCCAGATTCTAATATTTCTTTTTCTTGAAATCCTTCATTTACTAAAGCTTTATATAATTCATCAAACTTTCCTGAAAAGCCAAGCTTATATGATTTTAATGTTTCGTTATTTAGTTTTCTTTTTTTTACATATTCTTGTGCAATTTTTGCTTCTGGCTTGTATAAATTTTGATGATAGAACTCTGCTGTAAATTCATTTATTTTATATACTTTTGCCTTGAGTTCTTCTTTAGCCGAATCTGCATTATTTTCTAATGTAGGAAGAGTTATGTTAGCTCTTCCGGGCTAAGTTTTGTACTGCTTCAATAAAGCTCATATTTTCTATTTTAGAAAGAAATGTAAATACATTGCCTCCTACTCCACATCCAAAGCAATGAAATATTTGCTTGTCTGGAGAAACAGAAAAAGAAGGTGACTTTTCATTATGAAATGGGCATAATCCAAAATAATTTCTACCACTTCTTTTTAAATGCACATATTGTGATATTATATCTACTATATCGTTTGATTGTCTTACTTCATCTATAATTGCTTCACTATAGCGCACAAAATTTCCTCTCTTTCTTGTATTTTAAGCATTTGCCTTATTTGTAAGCATTTATTTTTTATACATGCAAATTAATATACATAATTATATTATTCGACATATTTTACATAAATCCTTCTTATTGTATGAAAAAAATAGATAAAATTTAAGGTTGCAAATTTGCAACCTTACTTAATTTTTATTAATTTAAACTTTTCTATTTATTGCTCCTGCTCCACCAAATACACAAGGTTGTGTACATTTAAATCCTGGAAATGTACATCTTGCTCCTTTAGAATATGGTAACAAGTATTCATATACTTCTTTATTTGTTTGTTTTGTAGCTTCTAAATACTTATTTAATGTATCTATAGTTTGCTCCATAATCTCTAATTGAGCAGATCCACAAATACGCTCTGTACACTTTAAAACGAAGTTTTCAACTGTTCCTCTTTCATTTATTTTTATTAACATTCCTTGTGGATAATATTCTTTTAAAGATTCTATATCATTTAACCACTCTTTTTCTAATTCTGTTTTTCTTATAATTGGTGGAACATAGAATTTAGGTTCATCTAGTAAACTTACTTCATAAATTAAAGTTCTGTGCCTTTGAGCTTGTGCAAACTCCGCAAAACTAGCTAAATATGTAGTTGAGTAATTTTCTCCAAATTCTTCTTTTCTATTTTCTCTTGTAGCAAAGAAAGATAATTGTCTTTTTTTCACATCAGCATCTAATCCATCTATATGTAAATCTGGAAGTTCTTTTAAAAATTCTTTGAATACTTCTTTTAGTTTAACATCAAAATTACTTGATTTTGTTTCATCATTTATAAAGTTTTCACAAAAATGCATAATATAATTTAATTGACCAAAATTAACTGTGTATTCCATTACAGTTGCGGGTGTGAATACACTTATTAAATATCTTGCATTTTCTTGAGCCAATTTCTTAACTCTTTTTTCCTCTATTTTAGGATATTCTTTACTGATTACATTTTTATAAATCTCAGTCCATTTTTCATATAATATTTTTTCTGCTTCTGATGGCTCCATTACTGTATATCTTGCTGATTTTTCTGATGTATTGTACATTTTTTCATTGTTTAATATCATTGCTAAAATTTTTGGTATTCCTTCTAAACTTAAATTATATGTTGGATGATTAAATACACTGTGATGACCTGATTTAAGTGTCATATTTGCTCTTTTAACTGTTTTTTCCTCTGGTTCATTTAATAATGCTTCTAATGTTCCTGGTAAATAGCATATTCCTGCAGATTTCCCTGAAAATTTTAAAGCTTCTTCCTTTGGTAATTCATATCCTACTTTTGTTGATGCAATTACTTTTATTTTCATCTTATTTAACTCCTTTATTTTTTATTATAATTAATTAGTTCTTTAATTTCAACAATTTAATAAAATTTTTATAAATAATATACTAACTTTTTATGTATTATTTAATTTTAAAACTCCCAATTGGGTACATACTCCTCCTCGTGTTCTCCTAAATCTTGCATATAACCATTTTTTAAATCTAACTCATAAACATAATTTTCTATTTCTTTATATTCTTTTTTAGTTAATTTTCTATTTAATTTGTCCACATTTTTTGCTAAATATGTGGGAAAATATTGTGCCATAATGCTTACATAAACTTTTTCATCTATATTTTCTTTAATCCATTTTAATACTTGCTTGCTATTGTCTATCTCATTTGGCAAAATTAAATGTCTTACCATTAATCCTTTCTGCATAATTCCATTTCTATTTATTTTTGGGGCTCCTACCTGCCTATACATTTCCTTTATTGCATTTGTTGCTATTTGAAAGTAGTTACTTACTTTTGAATAATTTTTACCTAGTTCATTATCACAGTATTTTAGGTCTGGCAAATATATATCTATATAACCTTCAAGCAATTTTAAGGTCTCTATATTTTCATATCCATTTGTGTTATAAACTATAGGAATTTTAAGTCCTTTTTCTTTAGCAATTTTTATTGCTTCAATAATTTGAATAACATAACTTGTTGGAGTTACTAAATTGATGTTCTCTACTCCTTTATCTTGTTGCATAATAAAAATTTCAGCTAAATCTTCTATTGAAATTTCTTTTCCTCTCCCGCTTTTGGCTTATTTCATAGTTTTGACAATAAATACATTTCATTGTACAATTTGAGAAAAACACAGTTCCAGAGCCTTTTGTACCACTTATACATGGTTCTTCAAAGTTATGCGTTGAATATAATGCTATTTTTACTTTTTCTGTAGATTTACAAAAACCGAATTTCATTATTTGCCCTATTTACTTTACATTTATGTGGACAAATAGTACATTGTTCCAATTCTTTTAGCATACTAATTTTCCTTTTCTACTTTTTTTACTACTATTTTTTCATTTTCCTTTTCTAATGTAACTTTCTTTTTATTAAATTTATCTAAATTTTCTTTAATAACTTTTGTTATATTTCCTTCTGTTGCTTCCTCCTCTGTTAATTTATAAATTGTTTCTTCCTTAAGATTTTTAATTTCTATGCTATCTTTTTCTGAATTTGTATAATCTACTAAATATTCTATAATTTCAACTGTATAACCATTTTTTGTTTTTTCTACTTTATTTAAAAAATACGAATCATT
Organism: uncultured Clostridia bacterium; assembly: GCA_947630545.1. Taxonomy (GTDB): domain Bacteria; phylum Bacillota; class Clostridia; order TANB77; family CAG-508; genus CAG-269. Next base: position 11,290 of record CANRHX010000023.1, on the reverse strand, counting down.
TATAGCATCTAAGGTTATTTCATTTATTATATATTTTTTACTTTCTTTATCGTATGAAATAAACTCTGTACCGTCTTTGGGATATTCTTTAGTCATCTCATTTCCAAATAGTTCTTTTCTTTTATTTTCTATATCTTCATATCCTATTTCGTAACCATCTATGTTTTCTCTAACTGTTCCCCAAAGCCATTTTTCATCTGCATTATTTATATTATCAAATTCTGGCAAAGCTTCGTTTGTTACTTCTTTCCAACCATATATTTTTCCCATGTATTCTTCAATAGTATTTACTTCATCTACTTTTACTTCAGCTTCTTTTTCAGAGTTTCTATATATTACCATGCTAATAAAAATAATAAATAAAATTATTATTGTTACTATCATTTTTTTCATAAGTTGTCCTCCTTAACAACATTTCCTTGGTTATTTTATCATAGTCGTTTTTATTATTCAACATTTATTATTTACATTTTTACAAAAATTAATTTGTAAATGATCTCGATTTCATATAAATTAGACATTTACATAAAAATGTGCTATAATAGAAATAGCCTAAAAAAATTTTGCAAAGTCCTAGTATATAGAGAAAGGCTACCTAGGCAGGAGGTTCTATATGAGCAACTTTAATATTAGCAAACGGGATGAAAATCCCACTAGGTACGATAACAATGCCATAATCAATTTGGTCATTGAGAGAATGTTTAAGACTTCGGTAAAAAATGTTCTCAAAAATCCTAATTCAATTTATCTGCCAAATAAAATAGCAAAACCAGATAAAGATAGAATCTGGAATTCTCCTGAGTACGGAGAAATTCCTTATTCATCTTCAAACCTATGTATAAGCGGTTGCGCTGTGTACGTGTTCCATCAGGGGCTCCGTCTGCAGAGAGGTTTAAGTGACATTTCTATCAAAGAATTAGCAGAAAAAATTGGTAGCAAAGGCTATTATGAGCCCGGTAAGGGCACATATCACAATTTATTTGACCACTTCGGTCTTAGGCGTGCATCTAGCGTCGAAGAAATTATTGAAAATATTGCAAGTAAGGAGAATCCTGTAATTACTGTACTTGTAAGAAATGATGATTGCCATTGGAATAATTCCAAAAGTGGCAAACATTTTATTAACATTATGGGTTCTTCTGGAAATGATTTCTTTATAGATGACCCTAACGAGGGCCAGAGACTTGTAATTGCTGCAACAGATCTTCTCCCGGCGATAGACATCGCTTGGATTTGGTGACCGGTGACTTTTCCCTATAATTGGGACAGCCAGCCTGCAAGAAATTCTTGTGGCTGGCTAATTTTTTATATAAAATAAAAAAACCTACTTAAAAAGTAGATTTTTCTATAACTTATTTTTATTAAATTAACATTAATATAGCTGTTTCTGCTCCGTCTCCTCTTCTTGGTCCAGCTTTAACTATTCTTGTATATCCTCCAACATTTTTATCTGCGTATTTTGGAGCTATTTCATTAAATAATTTTGCTGGTAAGTCAACGTTATTTCCTTCACTATCTTTTACTTTATTAATTTTTCTCATTATTTTTCTTCTAGCATTTAATCTAGATGGCATATCTTTTTGTCTTTTTTCAGTTGTCTCTTCTTTAACAACTTTTAAATATTCTTTACCATTTTTGCTTTTTACTATTTCTGTAATTTTATTACCTTTAGAATCTAGCTTTGCTTTTACAATTTTTTTATCTACCATTTCGAAGTTATCTTTTTCTTTAATTGCTAGGGCAATTATTGAATCAGCTATTGCTTTAACTTCTTTAGCTCTAGGTAAAGTTGTTTCTATTTTTCCATGGTATATAAGATCTGTTGTTAAAGTTTTTAACATTGCTATTCTTATATCTGTTGTTCTACCTAATTTTCTATTTGTAGCCAATTTATTCACCTTCCTTAATTTTTGTTCTAATCTTCTTCCTTAGCAAAATCTAATCCTAATGAATGTAATTTTGCTGTTACCTCATCAAAAGATTTTTTACCTAAATTTCTAACTTTCATCATATCTGTTTCTGATTTGTTTGTTAAATCTTCAACAGTAGCAATTCCTGCTCTTTTTAAGCAGTTGAATGATCTTACAGATAATTCTAATTCTTCTATAGACATTTCTAAAACTTTCTCTTTTTTAGATTCTTCTTTCTCTATCATTACTTGTGTATTTTTTGTTGCTTCTGATAAGTCTATAAATAATTCTAAATGTCCTGTCATAACTTTAGCAGCTAAACTTAAAGCCTCATGAGATTTTAAGCTTCCATCTGTCCATACTTCTATAACTAATTTATCATAATCTACCATTTGACCAACTCTAGTATTTTCTACTTGATAGTTAACCTTTTTAACAGGTGTGTAAATTGAGTCTATTGGAAGTACTGATATATCTTGATTTGGTTTCTTATTCTTCTCTGAAGAATTGTAGCCTCTTCCTCTGTCTGCTGTCATTTCCATCTTTAAGCTTCCACCTTCTGAAATTGTTGCTATATGTAAATCTGGATTTAATATTTCAACAGTTCCATCAGATATAATGTCTCCTGCTGTAACTTCTCCTTCGCCTTTATGTTCAATTCTTAATGTTTTTTCTTCGTTTCCATCGAATTTTAGTCTTACATTTTTTAAGTTTACTATTATTTCTGGTATATCTTCTACCACATTTGGTAAACAAGAAAATTCATGTAATACTCCATCGATTTTTACGCTTGTTATAGCACATCCTGGAAGTGATGAAAGTAATATTCTTCTTAAAGAATTTCCTATAGTTACTCCATAACCTCTTTCTAATGGCTCACATACGAATTTTGCATAATTTTTTGTATCATCAACTTCTAGACATTCAATATTTGGCTTTTCAAATTCTATCATTTTTACCTCCTAAAATGAGAAATATATATTCCCAAAATTTTTTTAACTTAAACTTATTATTTTGAGTAAAGCTCTACTATTAAATGTTCTTCTATTGGAAGATCTATATCTTCTCTAGATGCTAATCTTACTACTTTACCACTTGCGTTCTTTGCATCCATTTCTAACCATTTTGGAATTGGTCTTCCAGAATTTTCTTCCATATTTGCTTTTATTGTAGCATTATCTTTCTTATTTTCTTTTATTGTAATTACATCTCCAACCTTTACTAAATATGATGGAATGTTAACTTTCTTTCCATTAACTTCGAATTGTCCATGGTTTACAAATTGTCTAGCTTGTGCTCTTGTATTAGCATAACCTAATCTAAATACAACATTGTCTAATCTACTTTCTAATATTTGAAGTAAATTTTCACCTGTTACACCTTTTTTGTTTGATGCCATTTCAAAATAATTTCTAAATTGTTTTTCTAATACTCCATATATAAATTTTGTTTTTTGTTTTTCTTTTAATTGTAATCCATATTCACTAACTTTTCTCTTATTATTCATTTTAGGATTCTTTTTGCTTTTTTTACTGTATCCAAGAAAAGCAGGATCAATTCCTAAACTTTTACATTTTTTTAGTAAAGGACCTCTACTTTTTGCCATTTAATCTTACCTCCATATCCATTATAAATTTTTATTTTACACTCTTCTTCTTTTTGGTGGTCTACAACCATTATGTGGTATTGGTGTTACATCCTTAATTGCACTAATTTCTAAACCTGCTGTTTGAAGTGCTCTTATTGCAGCTTCTCTACCAGAACCAGGTCCTTTTACAAATACTTCAACAGTTTTTAATCCATGTTCCATAGCTGCTTTAGCTGCTGTTTCTGCAACTTGACCTGCAGCAAATGGTGTACTTTTTCTTGAACCTTTGAATCCAAGTTCTCCAGCACTTCCCCATGAAATTGTATTTCCTTGAGTATCTGTTATTGTAACTATTGTATTATTGAAGCTAGAATGAATATGTGCAGAACCCTTTTCGATATTCTTTCTATTTCTTCTAGCCACTGGTTTCTTTGTTACACTTTTAGCCATTTTGCTCTATTCCTCCTATTATATTTCTAATTTTCTTCTTAATTATTGATAATTTTAATAAGTTTTACTTTTTGCTTTTGCTAACTAATTTTCTAGGACCTTTTCTTGTTCTAGCATTAGTTTTTGTTCTTTGTCCTCTAACTGGAAGACCTTTTCTGTGTCTTAACCCTCTGTAGCATCCAATTTCTGTAAGTCTTTTTATATTTAGAGCAACTTCTCTTCTTAAGTCACCTTCTACTTTATATGATCCGTCAATAGCTTTTCTTATGCTATTAACTTCATCATCAGTTAGATCCTTAACTCTTGTATCTGGATTAACTCCTGCTTCTGCTAGAATTTTTTGAGAACTTGATAATCCTATTCCATAAATGTATGTAAGTCCTACTTCTACTCTTTTTTCTTTAGGCAAGTCTATTCCTGCTATACGAGCCATATTTTTTGCACCTCCAAATATTTTTTGTTTTGTTTTATTTTGTTTGTCCTAAATTCCCTTAAAGGTGAAATGCATCTAATAAAATAGCTAATTTAATTTTTATTAGATCTTTAAGTTCCTTTAAAACATATATATAAACACAAATAGATATGTAAAGTATTATTATACTTAACAGCCGCTACCATATTTGTGTTTGTAACTTAATTATGTTGGTAATTATCCTTGTCTTTGTTTGTGTTTTGGATTTTCACAAATTACTCTGATTTTACCTTTTCTTTTTATAACTTTGCATTTATCACATATAGGTTTTACTGATGGTCTTACTTTCATTTCTTGCACCTCCAAGTTTTATTATATATTTTGGGTTAATTTTAGATTTATTTTAATCAAATCTTCATTTGATTATTTTGCTCTCCAAGTTATTCTTCCTCTTGTTAAATCATATGGTGAAAGTTCTACTTTAACTTTATCACCTGGTAAGATTTTTATATAGTTCATTCTAAGTTTTCCTGAAATGTGAGCTAATATTTGATGCCCATTCTCAAGTTCAACTTTGAAATTTGTATTAGGTAAAGCCTCAACAACTGTTCCTTCTACTTCTATAACATCTTCTTTTGCCATCTTTTCGCCTCCTCTTAAAGAGCATAATATTACTAATTATATTAATAACTACTACATTATACACTAATTTTATAGCAATGTCAATATTTCTGGCTCTTTTTTTGTAATTAAAATTGTATTTTCATAATGTGCTGCCAAACTTCCGTCTTCTGTTACTATTGTCCATCCATCTTCTAATTCCAAAATGTTTGGTTTTCCCTGTATTACCATAGGTTCTATTGCTAATGTCATTCCTGGTTCTAGCCTTATTCCTCTTCCTGATTTTCCATAGTTTGGAATTCCTGGATCTTCGTGCATTTGTTTTCCTATTCCATGTCCTTGAAATTCCCTAACAACACTATACCCTTGAGATCTAACATATTCTCCTATTGCATGTGATATATCTCCTACTCGAAAACCTACTTTTGCATACTTTATTCCTTCAAAAAATGCTTGTTTAGTTACATCTATAAGTCTTTTAGTTTCTTTTGAAACATTTCCTACAATGAAAGTTCTTGCAGCGTCGCCATTATATCCATTTTTCAATGCAACGGTATCAACACTAACTATATCTCCATCTTTAATAATTTTATTTTTAGAAGGCACTCCATGTATTACTTCGTCATTTATTGATACGCATAAAGTTGCTGGGTATGCTGGAACTCCTCTTATACCTGGGTCATATCCCTTTTCTGCTGGTATTGCTCCTAATTGTCTCATTTTCTTTTCTGCAATTTGATCTAATTCCCATGTAGACATTCCTGGTTTTATGACTTTTTCTAATTCGTCATAAACTACTGCAACTACTCTACATGCTTCTCGCATTAGTTCTATTTCTCTTTCAGATTTTATAGTTACCATTTTTCTACATTTCCTCTCAATAAAATAATTTATAATTATTTTAAATCTTTTATTATCTCTTCTGCAACTTCTTTTCCCATTCTATTTATTCTACTACTAACTTCTTCTGTTCTTAATATTCCTCTTTTAGCATAATATTCAACTAGCGGAGCTGTTTTATTTTCATATATTTCTAGTCTTTGGTTAATTGCTTCTGCACTACTATCATCTTCTCTTTGTACTAATTCTGTACCACATTTATCACAAATACCATCAACCTTTGGTGGATTAAGTTTTAAATTGTATGTTGTTTTACAACTTGGGTTTGGGCATACTCTTCTAGTCAATATTCTATCTATAATTTCTTCTCTAGGAGTAGTTAAGTTAATTACTAAATCTACCTTTTTGCCCCTTTCAGTTAATATTTCATCTAATTTTTCTGCTTGCTCTAAAGTTCTAGGGAATCCATCTAAAATAATTCCATCTTTTGCCATATCTGAATCTAAATATCCAACAACCATTGGTACTGTAACATCATCTGGTACTAATTCTCCCTTTGCTATATATTTATTAGCTTCTATTCCAAGTGGTGTTTGCTCTTTAATATTTTTTCTAAATACATCACCTGTAGACAATTGCTTTATTCCTGTACTTTCGCTTATTATTCCTGCAACAGTTCCTTTTCCTGTTCCTTGTGCTCCCATCATTATGATTATCATTAAAATCACTCCTTGTATAATATATTTAGGGTTTAAAGTTACCCAAAACTTTATATTATTATGTAATAATATATAATTTTGTAATACTATAACACTAAAGTATTATAAAATTATATATTACTGCATTTATAAACCATATATAGGCATCAGAAATAAAACTATTTCTGACACCCCTATATAATTTCCATATTATTTTTCTAAGAATCCTTTGTAATGTCTCATTACTAATTGTGATTCTAATTGTTGTATAGTTTCTAATGCAACTCCTACAACGATTAATATTGATGTTCCACCAAAAGCTATATTTCCTAGACCTTCTGGTAAAAATCTTATTAGCATTGGTATTATTGCAACTATTGCTAAGAAAAATCCACCAAATAATGTCAACTTTGATATAATAGATGACAAATATTCTGTTGTTGGTTTTCCTGCTCTTATACCTGGTATAAATCCACCATTTCTTTTGATATTGCTAGATATTTCAGCTGGATTAAACGTAGCATAAGTATAGAAAAATGTAAATCCTACTATCAATAACAAATAAACTATTGCATTTGCTATTGAAAATCCAATTTCTACATTTGATGATGATGTAGCAATTGAAAATTTATATACTCCTGCCCAGAAACCAGTTTGTGTAGCTATATCTTTTATAAATATTTGTAAAATCATAGCTGGGAATGTCATAAATGATGAAGCAAAAATTATTGGCATTACACCTGCCATAGCAAGTTTTAATGGAATATGTGTATTTTGTGCTCCTACCATTTTTCTTCCTACTACTTTTTTAGAATATTGAACTGGTACTTTTCTTTCAGCTTGTTGTACAAATACAACTGCAGCAACTAAAATTATTGCACCAATTATAACTCCTAAAACTATTAACAATCCTGTTGTGCTAAATCCATCTGGCGTAACTATTAAATTCCATAAGTTTGTTACTCCATATGGAAGTCTTGAAATAATACCAATAAGAATAATTATTGAAATACCATTTCCTATTCCTTTACTTGTAATTTGTTCTCCAAGCCACATAAGTATAGATGTTCCAGCAATTAATCCGACTACAATTAATGCAGCTGTTAAGAAACTTTCATCTACGAATATTCCTGAAGATTTATAAGAAAAATAAACTCCTATTGCTTCTATTGCAGCAAGAACAAGTGTTAATATTTTTGTATATTTGTTTATTTTCTTTTTTCCTTCTTCTCCACCTTCTTTTGTTAATTTTTCTAATGAAGGTATTATCATTCCTAATAATTGGATTACAATTGAAGCTGTAATGTAAGGTGTTATTGACATAGCAAATAGAGAGAATCTAGAAAATGCTCCTCCAGATATCATATCTATTAATCCTGCTATACCATCTGTTCCTCCACTTAATGCTTCATTTAATGCTATACTATCTACTCCTGGTACTGAAATATAGCATCCTAGTCTAAATATTACTATTAATAATAATGTATATAAAAGTTTTTTCCTTACCTCAGGTGTTGAAAATGCATTTTTTATTGTTTTAAACAACTAAATCACCTCAACCTTTCCGCCTAAAGCTTCAATTTCTTCTTTTGCTTTAGCAGTAAATCTTTTAGCTTTAACATTTAATTTTTTCTCTAATTTTCCTGTAGCTAGAACTACTATTCCGTCATTTACTTTGCCAATAATTCCTTCTTTAAGTAAAGTTTCTGCTGTAACATCTGTAGCCTTTGAATTATTTAACATTGTTAATGTTACTTCTGTATATGTATTTGCGTGAACATTTGTAAATCCTCTTTTTGGTAATCTTCTATATAATGGTGTTTGACCACCTTCAAATCCTCTTCTTACTCCTCCACCAGATCTTGCTTTTTGTCCTTTATGACCTTTACCTGATGTTTTACCAATTCCAGAACCTACACCACGTCCAACTCTGGTTCTTTTAACCTTTTCTACAGCTGGTTTTAATTCTCCTAGTTTCATCTTGGTTAGCACCTCCTTCATTTTTTCCTTATGTTTTGATTATAAAATATCTTCTACTTTTTTACCTCTTTTTTTAGCTACTTGCTCTACTGTTTGCATAGCTTTTAATCCTTCTATTGTAGCATAAACAACGTTTCTTGGATTATTTGTTCCAATAACCTTTGTTCTTATATCTTTATATCCTGCAAGTTCTAATACTGGTCTAACACTACCTCCTGCTATAACTCCAGTACCAACTGCAGCTGGTTTTAACATTACATTGGCACTACCAAATTTACCAATATATTCATGTGGTACTGTTGTTCCAACTATTGGAACTTCTATTAAGTTTTTCTTTGCTTCTTGAATAGCTTTCTTAATAGCATCTGGAACTTCTGCTGCTTTACCATTACCAACACCAATATGTCCATTTTCGTCTCCAACAACTACAACAGCACTAAATCTAAAAGTTCTACCACCTTTTACAACTTTAGCAACTCTGTTAATGGCAACAACTTTTTCTTTTAATTCGTTATTTTCTTCCATTGGTTTTGTTTTCCCTCCTTCTTATTTTTCTTATTAGAATTTTAAACCGCTTTCTCTTGCAGCTTCTGCAAGTTCTTTTACTACACCATGATAAATATATCCACCACGGTCAAAAACTACAGTTGTTATATTCTTTTCTGCTGCTCTTTTAGCTATTAGTAATCCTAATTCTTTTGCAGCTTCTTTATTAGCATGTTTTGTTTTTATATTTTTGTCTAATGTAGAAGCTTGAACTAGAGTATTTCCAGCAACATCATCAATTACTTGTACATATAAGTTACTATTGCTTCTATATACACATAATCTTGGTCTTTCAGCTGTTCCAGATACTTTTCTTCTTACTCTGATATGTCTTCTTGTTCTTTCAAACTTTCTATCAGTTTTCTTAACCATTATTACTACTCCTTTCACTAAAATCACTTTATAATTCGAATTTAATTTCTATTTGAATTATTTACCTGTCTTTCCTACTTTACGTCTAATATGTTCATCAGCATATTTAATACCTTTACCACCATATACTTCTGGTGGTCTTTTAGTTCTTACTTCTGCTGCTGTTTGACCAACTAATTCCTTATCAATACCTTTTACTATTATAGTATTTGGATTTGGAACGTCAAAAGTAATTCCTTTAGGTGCTTCAAATATTACTGGGTGAGAATATCCTAATGATAAGTTTAAGTTATTTCCTTGTTTTTGAACTCTATAACCAACACCATTAATTTGTAATTCCTTTGTGAATTCATTTACTACACCTGTTAACATATTATTTATTAATGTTCTTGTTAATCCATGTAAAGCACGATTACTTGGTTCATCATCTATTCTTTTTACATTTATAACATTTCCATCTATTTCTAAAGATATGTTTTTGTTAATGTCTCTTTCTAAAGTTCCTTTTGGTCCTTTTACAGTAACGTGTGATCCGTCAACTTTAACTTCAACACCAGCTGGTACTGTAATAGGTTTATTTCCTATTCTTGACATTTCTTGTTCTTCCTCCTATCTTTTATATTATTGTATTTCATAATTAGGCTAATTTACTACCAAATATAAGCTAATACTTCTCCCCCAACACCTAATTCTCTAGCTTGTTTATCTGTTTTTAATCCTTTTGATGTTGAGATTATAGCTATTCCTAATCCATTTAATACTTTTGGTAATTCATCCTTAGATGCATATACTCTTAATCCTGGCTTACTAATTCTTTTTAATCCATCAATTACTCTTGTACCTTTTTCGTCATATTTAAGAGTAATTCTTATTATACCTTGAGATTCATCTTTAATTTCCTCAAAAGATTTTATATAACCTTCGTCAAATAAAATTTGAGCAATACCCAATTTCATTTTTGATGAAGGAACATCAACTGTTTTATGTTTTGAACTATTTGCATTTCTAATTCTAGTTAACATATCTGCTATTGGATCTGTAATGTTCATTTAATTACTTACCTCCTTTTCTTTTTTCTTCTCTTCTTAATTTAATTCAAATCAAATTTAGTAAGATGTGATTTGAATTTTACCAGCTTGCTTTTTTAACACCTGGAATTTCACCTTTATGTGCTAATTCTCTAAAGCATACACGGCAAATTCCATATTTTCTAATATAAGCATGTGGTCTTCCACATAATTTGCATCTATTATATTCTCTTGTTGAATATTTTTGTGGTCTTGCTTGTTTTACTTTCATTGATTTTTTAGCCATAGTGTTCTCCTTTCTCTTTGACTAAATCTTTACCTTATTAAGAGTTTGTGCTAAAAGGCATTCCTAGAAGTTTTAATAATTCTTTAGCTTCTTCGTCTGTTTTTGCTGTTGTAACAAAGATAATATCCATACCTCTTAATTTATCAATTTTATCGTATTCAATTTCTGGGAATATTAATTGTTCTTTAACACCCATAGAGTAGTTTCCTCTACCATCAAAAGAATTTCCTGAAACTCCTCTAAAATCTCTTACTCTTGGAAGTGCAACATTAAATAATTTGTATGCAAAATCATACATTTTGTCTGATCTTAATGTTACTTTGCATCCAACATTTACACCTTCTCTTAATTTAAATGCTGCTATTGATTTTTTTGCTTTTGTTACTACAGGTTTTTGTCCTGTAATTTGCATTAAATCATTCATAGCATTTTCTAATGATTTAGGATTTTCTTTTACATCTCCTAATCCTATATTTATAACAATTTTATCAAGTTTTGGAACTTGCATAACTGATTTATATTCGAATTTTTTCATTAATGCTGGGATTACTTCTTTTTC
>CANRHX010000022.1 GCA_947630545.1 uncultured Clostridia bacterium | reverse complement strand
ATAAATTTTCTATATGAGAATAATTGCTCAATTTAATATGAGAATTTTTGTTAATTTTTGCTTGACAATTTACATGGATCCCTGCTAGTAGGACAAAATTTCTCCACATAAAGAAAACAAAAGTTCGAGTAATTTTAGAGAAAACATGCAACAAATAATAAATAAATGTAAATATTAAACTACGTGTGTCATAAGAAAGTTGATTATAATGTATAAAATACATTATAATCAACTTTCAAAACTATATAAATGATGGTAGTAGGTCTAACATTATTTTATAAAGAATTCATTGTTAAAAAATCTTTTAATTTAATATGCTTTACTGTACTTGTTGAATAATCTATGTCATCATTTGTTATAATAATTTTTTGTGATAAATTATCTATGTTTTTAAATGCAGAAAACTCTCGTTCATAAGCTTTATCTTCTGCTATACTATATGCAACTTGTATATAATATTTTTTATTATCCTTTTGTGCTAAGAAATCTATTTCTCTACCATTATTATTGAATACATTAATAGAAAATCCCATATAAATTAACTCATTATATACAATATTTTCTAAATTATGTGTTAAATCATATCTATTATCCATACATCTTATTGAGTTAAAAGCAACATCTTCATCATATATTTTTAAGTAATATGATAATTCACTTTTTGTTTTAGTTGAATATTGCTTAACCTTATCAATAATATATGCTTCTTCTAAATAATCAAGATATTTTATAATAGTATTTATAGAACAATTTTCATGATTATCTTTTATATACTTATGAATAGATTTTGCTGATATTATTCTGCTATTAGATTTCAGTACAAAATTTATTAAACTTCTAAATAAGTTTTCTTTTTTTATATGATATCTATTAATTAAATCATTAATAACAATAGTATCGTCTAAATCATTTAAATACCTAATAACAGCTTCTTCTGAATTAAATTCAAATCGTTTAGGAAATCCACCCCAGATAAGATAATCAGTAACAGAGCAACTTTTGCCTAATTCCTTTGTGTATTCTAATATTTCTTTATAAACAAAAGGCTTTATTTTAAATGAAACATATCTGCCACTCAATTCTTTAGTAAATTCTTTTGACAGTAATTTTGAATTTGAGCCTGTTATAAAAATTGAAGCGTTATATAACCTTAATGTTTTACAAGCATCTTGCCACCCATCTAATAATTGAACTTCATCAAGAAAAATATAACATTTATCAGATTTTCTATTTTTTTCAACATATTCTATAAGAATTTCTCCATTTGAAATATTAGATAAAATTCTTTTATCTTCAAAATTTAAACTAATTATATTATCAGTTTTTTTGCTAATTTCACTTTTTACTTGTTCTAAAATAACAGATTTTCCACAACGTCTAATTCCTGTTATTATTTTTATTAAATCAGAGTCATAAAATTCTCTAATTGGATTTATATAATGTTCTCTATAAATCATAATTATTATTCACCTCAATAATATTATACTGAAATATTTTGCAATTGTCAACAAAATGTTTCAGTACAAGTGAAACATTTTAAAAAAAACAAAAAAAATTTCACTTGCATTTTTATTATTAATTTGTATATTAAACATAAAATTTCAATTGATAGAGCTAATAATTATTGAAAAAAGTCGTGAAGTATTCTACTTAACGACTTCTTTATAATCTGTATTATAGCAATATAATCAATTTTTGACAATATGTTAAAAAAATTTTTTTAAAATTTTCAGTAAAATATAATTAATTTAATGATTGTGCAAAGTGTGTAAATAATAAGAATTAAAGGTTTCTGATAATCTTTCATTTAAACCCTTAAGTAGAATACTTAATGGTACAAATGAAAGGTGGTAAAAGTATGAATTTTAAAGGAAAAGGACGTAAAAATAAAGGAATAACATTAATAGCACTTGTGGTTACAATAATTGTCTTGCTAATCCTAGCAGGAGTAACAATTGAGATGTTATCAGGAGACAACAGTGCACCGCAAAAAGCAACAGAGGCAGCACAAAAAGATGCCATAGCAGGAGCAAAAGATGAAATAGCTATGACAGTACAAGAAAGATTATTAAATTATTATAATAATACTTATGTAAAAGGAAATGGAATAGCAGGAGCGAGTACACAATCAGAAGTGGTAAAAGCAGCTGATGATGCAGTAGGAAAAGCCAAAGAAAGAAATAAGCAATTGCTAGACTCATCAGTAGTAAAAGAAAATACGATTATATTAAAAACAAAGTCATATATAGTAGTAGGTACAATTGATAAAAAAGGGGGAATTACATGGAGCGATGTAAATACAAGAGGAGGAGAGATAATAGAAGAAACAAATACAAGTAATACTGTATTAGTAAATTCATTTGCAAATTTAAATGAAGATGCAAGTTTGCCATCAGACAAAAATACAATAGTAAAAAAAGGAACAGGAGAAGACGAGCAAAAAATAGTAATTCCAGCAGGATTTGAAGTATCAGAAGGAACAACACTAGAAGGTGGAATAGTAATAAGAGATGCTGGAACTGTAAATGGAGAAGAAAAAGCAGGAAATGAATTTGTATGGGTGCCAGTAGAGCAAAAAATAAAATTTCATGATGGTGAGATTGGAGTAATACAATTAGGAAGATATGATTTTGGAACAAAAGATGAACAGAAATTAGAAGGACCTAAAGAAGGAAATGAAGAAATAGGTATGAATTATAATTCATCAGATAAGGCAACAGAGAATTCAAATTCAGTAGCAAGGGCTATAGAAGAATTCAAAACGCAAACGAAATTAGCCAAAGGATATTATATAGGAAGATATGAAATGGGAAAAAGTGGAGATATAGCAGTATGCAAAAAAGGAGTATCAGTATATAATAATGTAACAAGAGATCAAGGGAAAGAGGCATCACAAAATTTATATAACAATGTACAAAAAGAAGGAACAACAATATATACAAGTGATTTAATAAATAGTTATGCATGGGATACAGCAGTAGTGTATATAATGAAGACTACGGGGAAAAATGAATATGCTTATCAAGGTGATGGTTCAAATAAACTATCAAATACAGGAGAAAAAGGAGATGAAAAATGTAAAATAAATGATATGGCAAAAAATGTTTTTGAATGGACAACAGAGTACTGTAGTTCCCCAAGTACTCCGTGTGTCGCTCGAGGAACTGACTACACCAGCAGCAACGGTTACACGAGCTATCGCAGCATGGTTTTTAATTCATATAGCGTTCCTCGCCTTGGTTTTCGCCCCATTTTATATACCGTAGGGCTGAATACTTAACATAGTCAACATAAAAAAAAAGAAGTTTTAAGTATCAAAATTGAAAAAGAGAAAATAACGAACTTTAGTACGTTATGGGCAAATTTATATGAATTCTAAAAAATGTAGAAAAACAGTAAGATGTCCTTCTATCAGTATGAAGTACTGATAGAAGGACAAAAAATTTTCACACAAAACAAACGAAAGTTTGAAATATTTAGCTAGAATTAAGGACTAAATAGTTCGTACCTCACAATGGAACAAAAGTTAGAGAAAGAGCCAAATAACTTGAAAAAATATCAAACTTCTAGTCCAAGAGACAATGGAAGTACAGTATATATTGTAGATAAAATAATTGAAGGAATGAAAGATAGTGGAATAAAAACCAAAATATATTGTTTAGATAAGCAAACAATAAAATAATAGTTTTAATCAACTATAGCTTTAGATGTAGGGCATGTGCAAAAGTCTAATATTTAGAGTGTATTTTTTATATTATAATTATTTTTAAGATGTTATCATTATTGCAAAAAAAGTCGTGAAGTATTTAGCTTAACGACTTTTTCTATAATTTGTATTATAGCAATATAAGAGTTTCTTGACAATATTTTTTTTTAATTTTTTAAAACTTTTTTAAAAATTAGTTGATTTTATTATTATAAATAAATGTGTGAAATAATTGATATAAAAGCTTTTTTGTAATCTTTCATTTGAACCCTTAAGCTAAATACTTAATGGTACAAATGAAAGGTGGGAAAAGTATGAATTTTAAAGGAAAAGGACGTAAAAATAAAGGAATAACATTAATAGCACTTGTGGTTACAATAATTGTTTTGCTAATCCTTGCAGGAGTAACAATAGCGATGCTATCAGGAGACAACAGTGCACCACAAAAAGCAACAGAGGCAGCACAAAAAGATGCAATAGCAGGAGCAAAAGATGAAATAGCAATGGAGGTGCAAGAGGCATTATTAAATTACTATAATGATGAATATGTAAAAGGAAATGTAACAGAAGGGGCAAGTACACAATCAGTAGTGGAAGAAGCTGCAGGAAGAGCAGTAGACAATGCCAAAAGTAGAAATAGTCAATTGTTAGAGTCATCAGGAGTAGCAGATAATACAATAACATTAAAAACAAAATCATACACAGTAACAGGAACAATAGACGAAAACGGAGGAATTACATGGAGCGATTATGTAGCGTCAACAGGAAGTTCTGATTCTGAAACAGGAGTAGTACCAAAAGTAGGAGATACAGTAAATTATGCTCCAAGCGGAAGTTATGAATGGGATAAATCTCTAGCAGAATCTTATAATGGAGATGAGTCAGGAATCGAAAAATTAAGCAGTGAAGAAAATGGAGATTATAGAATAACAAAATGGAAAATATTAAGTTATGACTCTGGAACAAAAACGGTAGAGATGGTACCAACAGAACCAGTAGGTAATTTAACTTTAAGTGGAGCACAAGGATATAATAATGCAGTATATTTATTAAATAATGCATGTAAAAGTTTATATGGTAACGAAGGTAAAGGAATAGAAGCAAGAAGTATAAAAGAAGAAGATTTTGTAAAAGCAGGCGGAGATGAGTGGAAATCAAATAGAGCAAATTATGAAAATGAATTGAATGTAAAAAATAGTAGTGGTAATACAGTAAAATATGGAGAGCAAAGAAGTGATGCATATACATCAGATAAAAAATATCCAAGTATATATGAGCAAGAAATTAATAGCATAATAACTCCAGACCCAGAAGGAATTTCAAAAGAATTAGATCAAAGCGAGCAAAAAGCTCCAATAAAAGCAACAGATGGAGAAGCAACACAAGGATATAAAGAAGCTGGAACAAGTATTAAGCCATACCAAACATATTATGGTACGAGTAATTACGACAAAACGAAAGAATTGTTAGGAGATAAAGCAGAAATACTTCTACCAAGCGGAAGTTCTACAAGCTATTGGGTGGCTTCACGCTGCGTGCCTCTGGATATTGGCTTTTGCCACTTCGCTGTTCGCTTTGTAGGTTCTGGATATTGTTTGGGGGCTGCCTTCATATCCACTTCTTTAGGTATTGGAAACTACGACTCGCGTGCCTTGTTCCCCGTAGTTTCTCTAAGCTCTGAACTCTTAGTAAAAAGCGAAGAAGCCAATACGTATGATGTAAAAATAGTTTAGTTAAAGATAAAAGACATAAATAACAAACCCTCCTAATATATTTATATAAAAATATATTAGGAGTTTTTATTATGTTAGTTTTAAGAAAAAAAAGAATAGTTTTAATAACTATATGTGCACTTTTTTCAATTTTTACATTTATGTTTACAACAGCAAAACAAGAAAATCAAATAACAAAAGAAACTGTATCACTTCCAGTATCGCGGAAAAACTATAGTTTTAGATGCAGGGCATGGAATTCCAGATGAAGGAGCTGAAAGCAGTAATGGAACAACAGAAGCTGAATCAAATTTAAAAATAACATTAAAAGTACAAAACTTACTAGAACAAAGTGGAAGTACAGTTATATTAACACGTTCAGATGAAAATGCTATTTATGATATAGATAGCAAAACATTAAGGCAGAAAAAAATATCTGACATTCATAATAGGGTAAAAATAGGAAACGAATCTAGCGCTGACATATTTGTTTCTATACATTTAAATAAAATTCCGCAGAGTCAATATTATGGTTGGCAAACATTTTATAAAAGTGGAGAAGAAAAAGGCAAAAAACTTGCAGAGTCAATTCAAAAAAGTTTAAATAATTCTATCGACAAAGAAAACAATAGAGTATCTAAAACTATAGATAATGTATATATAGTAAAGCATGTAGAAATTCCAACAACGATTATAGAATGTGGCTTTCTTTCAAATCCAGAAGAAGAACAACAATTATTAAATGATGAATATCAAAATAGGCTTGCTTGGGGAATTTATAACGGTATTATTAATTACTTTTATTAAAGTGTATAACCTTGAAATTTTTGGAAAAAATATTATAAATACATAAATTTCAAGGAGTGATAAAAATGGATGTAAGTAAAATGAAAAATATGGTAGTTTTAAGAAACTTACCTTCTAATATAGTTGATGAAGCATTTGTAGTTTTAAAATCAAATAAAAAAGTAAAAAAATTAGAAAAGATCGAGAAAACAAAAAATTCAAAGGTGGAGGGAAAAGACAAAAAAGATAAAGAGTATATGTTAAAAGAAGCTGAAATGTTAGTATCAGATTATATTACAAAAATAGAAAACAAAGAAAAAGTAAATAACAATAAAACAACAAAAAGTCATATTAAGTTCAAAAGATGGGCATATATTTCAACAGTCATTGCAATAGTTGAAGGATTTATATTATTTTCTGCTTAAATTAAACATAAAATAAAAAAGCCAAGCATATAGTTAAATGAAACGAAGGAGGAAATAATATATGGAAAGAACAATGTCTATTGAAGAAAAAATAAAAAGAGCAGAGGAAATATATGCTAGGCGCCATGAGAAAGATACAAGAAATACAGCTACATTGTATTTAAATGGCAAGGAGAAAAAAGACATAAAATTATTTAAAAAGCTAATTTTACAAATGATTGTATGTCTTTTAATTTATTTAATTTTTTATACTATTCAAAATAATAATTACATATTTTCAGAAGATTTCATAAACAAAGCTAAGGAAGTACTTTCATATGATACAAATTTTGGTGAAATATATAACAATTTAAAAAATGGAATTACTGGTCTATTTAATCAAAATGAAGGCAACAATAATGAAAATGAAGATAACAATAATGAAGCAGACAAAAACATAGGTGGCAGTAATGAAGAAATCAAACCGGAAAATCGGAAACAATATAGAAAATGAAAAAAATAGTAAAGAAAATCAAACTACTTCAGATAAGGAAAGTGAACAATCAAATAATAAAAAAGAAGAAACTCAAAGCAATCAAACATCAAAACTTACTGAAGAAGAAAAACAAATTTTAGAAATAAAAAATACCACAACTTTTATAAAACCTGTTCAAGGTAAAATTAGTTCTAAATTTGGTTTAAGAAATCCAACTACAATTACAGTACCAAAAAACCATACTGGAACCGATATAGCAGCAAATTTAGGAACAAAAATTATATCTAGTACAGATGGAGAAATTGTACTTGCTTCATCTGAAGGCGATTACGGAAAACATTTAAAAGTTCAGATTAAAGATGTTAGCATAATTTATGCTCATTGCAATAAGCTATATGTAAAACAAGGAGATAAAGTAAAACAAGGGCAAGAAATTGCTGAGGTAGGTTCAACAGGAAATGCTACTGGACCTCATTTACATTTTGAAATAAGACTTAAAGAAAAAACTGTTGATCCTGAAAAGATTTTAAAATTATAATAAATAGTTTGGAGGTCAAAAGTTTGAAATTCAGAATTGATTTGAAGATTTTTGCTTTTCTAATCTTATTTTATTTTACAAGACAAATTGAAATATATGCTCTTATTATGTTGTTTGCTATAATACATGAACTTTCACATTTATTTGTAGGAATTATGCTTAAATTTAAACCAGATAAATTAGAATTAAATCCACTTCGGATTATCTGTATCTTTTAAAATAAATATAGATGAATATAATGTAAAAGTCAAAAATGCAAATATGTTTGAAATTAAAAAAATTATAGTAGCTAGTGCAGGACCAATTATGAATTTAATAATAGCCATTGTATTTTGTAATATAGGTTATTTATCTAATTTTACACAAACAATAGTGTATGCTAATTTAATAATTGCTATTTTTAATTTAATACCAATTTATCCTTTAGATGGTGGCAGAATTTTAAAAGGTATTTTACATATTATTTTTGGAAAATGGAAGGCCAAGAAATATATAAATGATATATCCATTATTTTGGTAATTTTTATTACAGCGTTATCAAGTATTTGTATATATTATTTTAAAAATATTGCAATTTTAGCAGTTGTAATATGCTTATGGGGACTTGTTTTAAAGGAAAATTATAAATATAAAGAAGAACTTAATATTTATAAAGTTATAAAAACTATTGAAAATAATTAAAATTAATAGTAAACTAATACTAAAGAGAATTGGAAGGAGATTCAAAAGATGAAAGATATACTAAAACAAGAAAGAGGAGTATCATTAATTTCGTTAGCAGCAGCTATTATAATAATTGGAATAATTACAACTATGTTGCTATACAGTGTTGGAGATACAAAAGATGTAACCAATTTAACAAATTTATATTCAGATATTGACAATTTAAGTGATAAAGTTGGAAATTATTATGCAACTTATGGAAAAATACCAGCCTTTGAAAAAGCTGGATTAGATGCTATAATTCAAGAAAAGTGGGGAACTAAAGAAGAACCACAACAAGATAGCCCAGTAGGAGAAAATGATACAGGTAAATTTTTAGTCATAGACTTAAATGCTATAGAAAATTTAACATTAAATTATGGTAGAGCTTTTAATACTATAGAGGGAAAGTCACAGGTTACTAGTGAAGATACAGATTTATACATTATTAATGAAAATAGCCATAATGTATTTTATTTACAGGGAATAAAAGTAGACGAGCATACATATTATACAAATAGAGACAAAGACAGCCAAAAAGTAGATTTAAGATATGTAGATGGAATAAAAATTTATGATGGTTATACTTATAAAAGTGGAGATAAAAAAAGTGGAATAATTATCTCCAATAATACGGATGAGTATATATGGGCAAATGTAGAAGATGGAATATATAAAATTAGCAAAAAAGATACAACTATACAATATACAGATGATAAAGATAACACTGAAACTATAAATATAAGTTCTGAGAAAAATGATGAGTTCTTAAATAGTGTTGAAGAATTTGGAGGATTTTATTTAAGTACAAATGGGGATAATACAGTATTATATTTTCCTGTAACTGACAAATGGTCTATGACATATGATTCTGAAAGTATGTATAAAGACAAAAACGGTAATACGGCATATATACCAAAAGGATTTCAAGTAAGTAAACTATCAACGATGAACACTATAGAAAATGGGCTTGTAATACGAGATGCCACAACTTTAGATGAATATGTATGGGTTGATATTCCAGATGATGTGCTAAAAGAGGCTCATAGTCTAGATGAAATAGAAAACACTTTAAAAAAGTATGTAGGAGTTTATAGTAATGAGAATTATAATGATTCTTGGTATGATGGTTGTGGAATAGATAACCAAACAAAGTATAATGAACTTAAAAATAAAATGTATCAAAGTATAAAAAAGAACGGAGGATTCTACATAGGTAGATATGAAGCAGGTAAGGGTGATAATAAGGCTGTAAGCCAAAAAGATAAAGAACCATATAATAATATAACAGTTAGCCAAGCACAAAAATTAGTATATTCTACAAATGATAATAAATATACAACAAGTTTAATGTTTGGAATACAATGGGATATAGTATGTAAATTTATAGAAGTTGCGGGAATTAATAATAAGAACTCAAATTTAAATATATATGATTTTGAGACAAACAATTGGGAGTGGACTTTAGAACAAACATTAAACAAAAATACATTACCATGTACTGCAAGAGGTGGAGATGATAGTAGCGTATCTAAAGATAATATTTTTGCTTCTCATAGATATTCTAATGCAACAAATTATACAAATTCTGCCATTGCATTTCGTATAGCATTATTCAAATAAAAATTGCGTGTTTATACACGCAATTTTTTTATTATTTTTAGTTCATTATATAAATTATCTATTTCAGCTTTTCTATTTGTATAAGCTTCTTTAGTTTCTTCATATAATTGCCTATAATTATCAACAGTTTCATTTGAATTTAAGTACATTTTCATTCCTTCTAAGAAGTAATTTTTTTTATTTAAATTAGAAGTTTTATTCATTTTTTTCTCATATTGTTCAACTTTAGAAAGACGTTCAATTTCAGCTTTCAAGTCATCTACATAAGACTGTCTAAAAGAAATTTCATAAGCTATATCATCAGCTACAACTTTAAACAAAACTCTTACAATTGCGGGATTAATTTTTCCCATCTTAGCTAATTCTTTCATTTCACTAAGAGCAAGAGATTTATCTAAGTCTTTGCGCATTTGATCTTTTTTAGGTTGGGAATTTTCTATAAGAATTTTTAATGTGTCTGAAATTCCAATATGAGTTTTGTATTGACGTTTACTTACAATTGCATCAAATTCATCTGCTACTGCAATTATTTGTGCCTCATAAGGAATATCTTTTTTTGTCAAGCCTCTAGGATAACCTGTTCCATTTAAAGCTTCGTGATGATACCATGCACCTACTGCATATGGTCTTAATTTTAAATCTTTCATACACATTTCATATCCTAAAGTTGTATGGGTTTTCATTATCTCATATTCTTCATCTGTTAATTTTCCCGGCTTTTGAAGAATACTAGAAGGAATATACAATTTACCTAAATCATGCAAATATGCACATATTGTACAATATTCAGTAAACCCTTTATTGCAATGTAAGTATTCACATAACCTACATGTAATACTTGCAACATTTTCACAATGTTTTCTAGTAAAAACATCTAGTGTGTCTAACATATTTAGTTGATATCTCATTCGTTCATCTAAATTATATGATTTTAGGTTAGTTTTATCATAAAAATCAAATGTTTCGTTTTTCATATTTAAGTTCTCCTTTGTGATTTTTTTTAATAATAACACTAATACAAAAAAACTTCAATAGTAATATTTTACAAATTTAATTGAAAAATGCCATAAAATGTGGTATCATATACAAAGTAAAAAAGATGAAGGGAAGAGAATCATGTATAGAACGAAAACTTGTGGAGAATTAAATATAAAAAATGTAAGAGAAGAAGTAGAACTTGCTGGCTGGATTCAAAAAATAAGGAATTTAGGTGGAATGATTTTTATTGATTTGAGAGATGAATTTGGAATTACTCAAATTGTAATTAATGATGAAAAAATGCAAGAAGAGGCAAAAGAGTATAATACAGAAAGTTGTATTCACATTAAGCGGAAAAGTTGTGGAAAGAAGTAATAAAAATTCAAAAATTTCAACAGGAGAAATAGAAGTTGTAGCAAGTGAAATAGAAATTCTAGGAAAGTGTAAAAATGTTCTTCCATTTGAAATTAATACAGATCAAGAAGTAAGAGAAGATTTAAGATTAGAATACAGATATTTAGATTTAAGAAATGAAAGATTACACAATAATATTTTGCTTCGTTCTAAAATATTAAAAACATTTAGAGATAAAATGGATGAATTGGGATTTACAGAAATACAAACACCAATATTGGCTAATTCATCACCAGAAGGCGCAAGAGATTATCTAGTACCTAGTAGAATAAATCCAGGAGAATTTTATGCTCTTCCACAAGCACCACAACAATTTAAACAATTGTTAATGGTAAGTGGATTTAACAAATATTATCAAATAGCACCATGTTTTAGAGATGAAGATCCAAGAGCAGATAGAGCACCAGGGGAATTCTATCAGCTAGATTTTGAGATGAGTTTTGCAACCCAAGAGGATGTTTTTAAAGTAATTGAAGAGGTTATACCATATACATTTGAAAAATTTACAAATTACAAAGTAGATAAAGGACCATTTTTAAGAATTCCATATAGAGAAGCAATGGAGAAGTATGGAATTGATAAACCAGACTTAAGAAATCCGCTTATAATTCAGGATGTAACAAAAGTTTTTGCTAATTCAGATTTTAATGCCTTCAAAGGCAAAACAATAAAAGCAATTGTTGTTCCAAATGGAGCAGAGCAAGGAAGAAAGTTCTTTGATAAAATGGGAGAATTTGCAACATCTGATGAAGTAGGAGCAAAAGGGTTAGCTTGGACAAAATTTGAAGAAGATGGTACTGTTCAAGGGGGAATTGCTAAATTTATTACAGATGACATTAAAGAAAAACTACAAAATGATTTTGGAGTGAAAAATAATTCTGCTATTTTCTTTATAGCAGATGAGTTCACAAAGGCTCAAAAAATTGCAGGTTTAATAAGAATAGAACTTGGAAATAGATTGGACTTATTAGAAAAAGATGTATTTAAGATTTGTTTTATTGTAGATTTTCCAATGTATGAATTATCAGATGAAGGAACAATAGATTTCAACCATAATCCATTTTCTATGCCACAAGGTGGAATGGAAGCTTTAGAGACAAAAGATCCATTAGATATTTTAGCATATCAATTTGATTTAGTAATAAATGGATTAGAAATGGCATCTGGAGCTGTAAGAAATCACAATCCAGAAATAATGGTAAAGGCTTTTGAAATTGCAGGTTATAAAGAAGATGATGTAAAAAATAGATTTGGTGCATTATATACAGCATTCCAATATGGAACACCACCTCATGCCGGGGCAGCACCTGGAATTGATAGAATGGTTATGCTTATTGCTGATTCTACAAATATTAGAGAAGTTATTGCCTTTCCTAAAAATAAAAAAGCAAGAGATGTTCTTATGAGATCTCCTTCTGTTGTAACTGAACAACAACTTAAAGATGTTCATATAAAATTAAGGGATGACTAAACCGTGTGTCAATGGTTCCGGGTTTGTGTCATTGGTTCCGGGTTTGGTTGACACATTTTGTGCCATTAGTGCCAGGTTTGTTCAGGAGCGTGTCTTATATTAATTTTGAAATACTTGGTGTCGCAACTTTCAGAATAAAAAACTAGTCTGTAAGTTGCTCCAATTCGCACTCGTTTCACTCGTTTGATCGCTTACGCGTATTCCAAAATTAATATAAGACACGCTCCTGAACAAACCTGGCACTAATGGCACAAAATGTGTCAACCAAACCCGGAACCAATGACACAAAACCGGAACCATTGACACATTATTTTTTTGTAACAGCTTCATCTAAAACTTTACTTCTTTCACTTTCAGAAATATATCCATAATTAAGCATGCTATTTAGAACTTGTTTTTGACGTTGTTTAGCAAGTTCTGGATTAACTGTTGGAGCATAAACCGAAGGGGCATTTGGAACTCCTGCAAGCATAGAAGCTTCATATAAGCTTAAATCTTTAGGCTCTTTTTTATAGTAGCCTTTACTTGCTTCATATATGCCATAATAGCCATCTCCAAAATAAGCAGTATTTACATATAATTCAAAGATTTCATTTTTAGAGTAGTTTTTTTCCAAATCATAAGCTCCGGAAAACTTCACCTAGTTTTCTAGAAAGGGTTCTATCTTGAGTAAATAATATATTTTTTGCGACTTGTTGAGTTATTGTACTTCCACCTTCGTCAAAATCATTATCTCTAATATTTGTAAAAAGTGCCCTAGCAATAGCAATAAAATCCACAGGACCATGATCATAATACCTATGATCTTCGATTGCAATTACAGCGTTTATATAATCTTTACTCATATTATCAAATTTTACAAAGTGTTCTTTACTAGTTATTTCAGATATTCTATCAATTAAAGGTTTTTCTTTTAATACTTTTGAATAGCTTCCAAATCCAACAAAAAACAAAATAGAAAATATAACTAAAAATATGATTAGTAATATTAATAGTACTTTTTTAAAAATTTTCATATAAAATCCTTTCATAAAAATCCATGGAAGTCCATGGATTTTTTATATTATCTTCCGTCATCTCTTTCTGCTTGACTATCAGAAGCTTTTCTTTCTACTTGAATTGATGAAGTATGTATATTTTCTATTTCTTCATCTACAATAAATTCAATAGATGTAATAGTATATCCAGCACGTTCATCCTCTATCATTTGAAATTCTGAATTAGCATTGTGAAAACTTTCAAATAATTTATTAGAATCACAAATATTTTTTATTACTTCGTCAGTAATTCTCATTTTTCCATCTAAATCATAATTTTTCCAATCATTAAATTCTGTTGTTAAAATATATTGTTTATATTCTGAAATTAAATTTTCAAATTCAGGGCCAATATTTTCAACAGGAATTCCGTCAATTTCCATAGAAACTTTTTTACTTGTATCATTGTAAGTTATGTCTATATCGTTAGGAGTAATAACTATTTTTAAAGTGTCTCTTAATGCATTTGCTATTTGAATTTTTATGTCTTGAGTTTGTATTTCAATAAATTTTACGTTTGATTGTAAAATTGTATCCATAGCGTCCTCAAAATCTTTTTTTTCTGATGGTGATAATAGTCTTGTGTATTTATAACGTTCAGCAAGAGGTTTATATATTTTTATTGCTTCATTTAAATTTTGTAAAATATCATGTGGATTAAAAGGATATTCAATTTTTGAACCATCGTTTCTTCTAACAGTTGCAGTTAAATTATTATTTGTTGTTGCTACTGAATCCATGTAATTATTAGTTGCTTGAGAAGAACTATTTATTATCTCCTCTGTTGATTGTTTACTTGCTTTCGCAATACTAGCTCCTGCAAAAAATACTGTAGCAGCAGAGCCAACAACAGCACCAACTTTAGCTTTATGTGCTAAATTTTCTTTAAAAGATTTTTTATCACTCATAATTTTCACTTTCTTTCAATTAATTTATTATAAATTAATTATATAGTATATAAAAAATAATGTCAAATTATAAAACAAAATTTCGCAAAAATATTGACTAAAATCTCAAATAAATATATAATGAAAAAAATTAAAATTTAAAGAAGTGGGGAAATTAAAATGTTAGCATATATAAAAGGAAAGTTAGAAATGAAAATGACAGGATATGTAGTAATAGATGTTGGAGGGTTAGGCTACAAAATATTTATGACAGATACTGGAATAGAAAAATTGGGAAGTATAGGAGAAATTGTTAAGGTTCATACTTATTATAAAGTTAGAGAAGATGATGTTAGTATATTTGGATTTAACACATTAGAAGAATTAAAAATGTTTGAATTATTAATATCTGTTAGTGGAGTAGGTGCCAAAACAGCAATTACAATGTTGTCAAGTTGTGAGCCGACAGATTTTGCAATTGCAATAATATCAGAAGATGTAAATACTTTAAAACAAATACCAGGGATAGGATTAAAATCAGCCCAAAGAATAATATTAGAACTAAAAGATAAAATAAAGAAAGAGCAACAAATACAAGAATTAACCAAAGCAGTAAAAGGAACAAAAACTAAAGTAGAAATTGCAATAGAAAATAATAAAAAATTCGACGAAGCCATTGCTGCTCTTCAAGTATTGGGATATAACAAAAAGGAAATAGAAAAGTCATTTGAAAAAATGGATACAAAAGAAATGTCAACAGAAGATTTAATAAGAAAAGGACTAGCTATTCTAGGTAAATAGTTTGGATATAATAAAAGGAGGAAGAAAATGGATAGCAAAGAACCACTAGCTTATAGAATAAGACCCAAAACATTAGAAGAATATGTTGGTCAAGAACATGTTATAGGAAAAGATAAAATATTATATAGAACAATAAAAGCAGACAGGCTATCAAGTATAATATTATTTGGACCTCCGGGATGTGGTAAAACATCTTTGGCAAGAGTAATTAGTGAGACAACAAAGTACAAATTTTATAAAATAAATGCAGTTACATCAGGGGTAGCTGATATAAAAAAAGTTATAGAAGAAACAAAAAACTTCATGCTAAATCCTGCTGGTAAAAGTATATTATTTATAGATGAAATACATAGATTTAATAAATTACAGCAAGATGCACTTTTGCCATATGTAGAAGATGGAACAATTATACTAATAGGTGCTACAACAGAAAATCCATATTTTGAAGTAAATAAGGCTTTAATTTCTAGGTCTATGGTAATAAAATTAGAGGCATTAACTCAAGAAAATATATATACAGTTTTAAAAAATGCACTTCAAAGAAAAGAAGGTCTTGGTGAATATCAAATAAAAATAGAAGATTCAACATTAAAAAAATTAGCAATGATTAGTGGAGGAGATGTAAGGACTGCATTAAACGGTTTAGAAATAGCGGTGCTTACAACTCCAATGGAAACAGATGGATATATTCACATAACAGATGAAGTAATCAAAAATAGCGTGCAGAATAAAAAGGCTGTTTTTGATAAAGATGGTGATAGCCATTATGATAATATAAGTGCATTTATAAAGTCAATGAGAGGGTCAGATGCAGATGCAGCAGTATTTTATTTAGCTAGAGCTTTAAATGGAGGAGAAGATCCAATGTTTTTAGCAAGGAGAATTGTAATTTGTGCATCTGAAGATGTAGGCATGGCAAATCCAAATGCGTTAGTTGTTGCAAATTCTGCAATGCAAGCAGTACACATGGTTGGAATGCCAGAAGCACAAATAATTCTGTCAGAAGCGGCAGTGTATGTAGCTGAATCTAAAAAATCAAATGCTAGCTATCTTGCAATAAATAAAGCTTTAGAAGATGTAAGAAGCAAAGATACAGGGGACATACCAATGCATATTAGAAATGCACCAATAGAGAATATGAAGAATTTTGGCTATGGAGAAGGGTATTTATATCCACATGATTTTCCGGGACATTGGGTAGAACAACAATATTTACCAGATAAAATGTTAGGTACTAAGTATTATATAAAAGATGAAAATATTAAATAAAAAAGTCATAATATTTTTATAGAAATTGGAAATAATACTAAAAAGTGGGTATGATATGATAAAAAAAGTTTTAATAGGATTATGTGCAGGGATAATAAATGGCTTTTTTGCTACAGGTGGAGGAATGATACTTGTTCCCGCATTTGTATATTTGTTAGATATGGATTCACAAAAATCTAGAGGTACTTCTATTTTTTGTATACTTCCTATGGTTATAACAAGTAGTATATTTTATTATAAAAATAATTATATAAATTGGAAAGTATCTATATTGTGTGCAATAGGAGGAGTTATAGGTGGATATATAGGTGCAAAATTGTTAAAAAAATTACCAGAAAAAGTATTAAAAATAACCTTTGCAATTTTTTTATTTTATGTATCATACAAAATGATTTTTTAATTAAGGAAAATTATGGTTGAGATTTTAATTGGTATTATTTCAGGAATAATTAGTGGAACAGGAATGGGTGGAGGAACAATATTAATCTTCTTACTTGGAACAGTTATGGGATTAGAACATCATGTGGCACAAGCAAGTAATTTAATATTTTTTATACCTACATCAATATCAGCAATAATTGTAAATTTGAAAAATAAAAATATAGATTTGAAATTAGCTATATTAATATGTATAGCTGGTATTATTGGAGCAATTATAGGTGCTAGATTTGCTATTAATACTGATGTTGAGAAATTAAGAAAATATTTTGGATATTTTTTGGCAATTATTGCTATTCATGAATTATATACTTTAAGGAAACACTAAAAATATAAATAATAAATGAAAGGAAGATGGTTAGTATGAAATTTATAAAAGGTGCAATGATTGGAGGAATAGTTGCTACTGGTATATATATGATGTATTCAGAAAATGAAAGTGATACTAGAAAAAAAATGATGAAAAAAGGAAAACAATTTATGAAAAAAATTGGTGTTATGTAATAAAATCTGCCAAAAGGGGAAAACCCTTTTGGCAGATTTTATTAATGCAATTTTTACATATTTTCATTTCCAGGTAGGAAATAATCAACTACACCATAGATTAAAGCTCCAATAATAGCAGCCATCCAAGATATTGAATATCCTGCAACAAAAAATTGTGTTACATATAGTGTAATAGCAGCTAATGCGAAACCTACAAATCCTTTACCAAAAGGACTTGCATTTAGTCCTGTAAATTTAGTAACTAAATAATCTATAACTGTTAAAACTATTGCTGCCATAGCTAAAGTCCAAATATTATTTATTGAAAATCCAGGTGTAAAAAATGCAGTAATTGCTAAAACTATTGCTGAACCTACTAATCTTCCAATTATTTGCCATACAGTAGATGCACCATTTGCACTATTTGATTGAGTATTTGCCATAAGTCTAACCTCCTTAGTTAAAATAGTATTATAAAAATGATTCTTGTAATTCAAGGTTCTAAATTTATTATTTACAATAAATTTTTTATTATTCAAAAATTTTAGTATAAATTAGTTAAATTTTGTAAAAAATAAAATAAAAATTTGATTAAAAGGAGGATATGATTATTCTAAATTTAAGATAATCATAAAAGAATAAATGTTAGTAATTTTTATAAGGGCAATAGTTTTATACATAATTGTCTTAATTGTAATGAGATTTATGGGAAAAAGAGAAATAGGACAATTACAACCATTCGAACTTGTTATTTCTATAATGATTGCTGATTTAGCATCAGCTCCAATGCCAGAAATAGGTATACCAATAACTAATGGAATAATTCCAATTTTAGGTTTATTGGTTATGCATTTAATAATATCTTTATTAAACATGAAAAGTATGAGGGCAAGAGAAATAATTTGTGGCAAGCCTAGAATATTAATTTATAGAGGAAAAATTGATGAGAAAGCATTAATAAAAGAGAGATTTACAATAAATGAATTAGAAGAAAGATTACGAGGTAAAGACGTAATGAGCTTATCAGATGTAGAATACGCAATTTTGGAGACAAATGGAGAAATTTCTGTTATTCAAAAACCAGATAAACGTAATACTAAACCAGAAGATTTCAATATTAATCCAGAATACGAAGGAATTCCTTATGATTTGGTAATAGATGGAAAAGTAATGTATGATAATTTAAAAGTTCTTGGAAGAAATTATGAATGGTTAAAAAAGGAAATGAAAAAGTTTAATATAAAACCAGAGGAAGCTTTAGTGGCTACTTTAGATGGAAGCGGAAATATTTTTTGCCAAAAGAAGGAAAAAAATAATACAGACAAATAGTAGAAAGGAGATCATATGTATAAAGAAACTGTTATTAGCTTAATTACTATTATTTTAATTATTGTTTTTAATAGTATTACAACTAATTACACAAAGGAATCTTTTTCAGAATTAACAACTAACTTATTAGAATTAAAAAATGAAATGTCAGAAGAAAATATAGAAAGTGAGAAAAATAAAAATAAAATTAATCATATTTTTGAAATATGGGAATCAAGATATAAGGTTTTAGCATATTATCTAGAACATGATGAACTAGAAAAAGCTCATGTAAATATGACAGCTATTAGAAGTGCAATAAATTCGGGTGAATATCCAGAAGCAATGCATGAATTAGAAGAAATGGTTTATATCTTAAATCATATAGAAGAAAAAAATAAATTTGATCTAAAAAATGTATTCTAATTTGTGTCAATCAAACCCGGAACCGATGACACAAAATGTGTCAATCAAACCCGGAACCGATGACACAAAATGTGTCATTGGTTCCGGGTTTAGTTGACACAGGGGATTATTTTTCATTTATTTTTGCATATTTTTTAAGTTTTTCATAAACTTTATAATTAACAGTACCAGCAGGGAATTTTCCATCTTTGTCTTTTTTACCTGCAGGAACCCCAGTTAAAACTTCGATTCCTTCTTCTATAGTAGATACAGAGTATATATGGAATTTTTTATTTTTAACTGCTTCTACAACTTCATCAGATAGTTGTAGATTATTTACATTTTGAACTGGTATCATGACTCCATGTTCACCAGTTAAACCTCTTAATTTACATATTTGGAAGAAACCTTCTATTTTTTCATTTACACCGCCAATTGGTTGAATTTGTCCTTTTTGATTTACAGATCCTGTTACTGCTATTGATTGATTTATAGGTATTCCTGAAAGACTAGATAATAGTGCATAAAGTTCTGTACTAGAAGCACTATCGCCATCTACTCCATTATATAGTTGTTCAAAACATATACTTGCAGTTAAACAAAGAGGAATATCTTGAGCAAACATTTCTCCTAAATAACCAGTAAGTATTAATACACCTTTTGAGTGTGAAGAACCAGAAAGTTCTACTTCTCTTTCAATGTTGACAATACCAGTTTTTCCCGTATATGTGTTTACAGTGATTTTTGCAGGCTTACCAAATGTATAATCACCAATTGTCATTACTGTTAAACCATTTATTTGACCTACTTCAAAACCATGAGTGTTAATTAAAAGTGAATTGTTTTGAATCATTTCTGTATATCTTGTGTCATATTTTTTTACTCTTTCAATTCTTTTGGCTAAAGCTTTATCAACATGCTCCGAAGTAACTACTTTTGATTTAGCAATTTTAGCCCAGGTAGCAGCTTCACCTACTATTTGAGATAAGTCATTAAATCGAGTTGAAAGTTTGTCATGACTTCCTGCAAGTCTTGAAGAAAATTCTATAATTTTTGCCATTGCAGTTTTATCTAAATGTGGTAAATTTTCTTGTTCACAAAAACTATGAACAAATCTTGCAAGTTTTAATGCATTTTCTTCGGTTATTGGAGCATCATCCTCAAATTCGACTTTGATTTTAAATAATTTTTTAAAATCAGAATCCATAGCAAGTAAGGTATGATAAATATCGCTATTACCAATTAATATTACTTTTAAATCAAGCGGAATAGGCTCTGGCTTTAAAGAAACCATAACCATAGATGAACGTTGCTCCTGTGCATTTTCTATAGATAATTCTTTTATTCTTAAAGCTTTTTTTAATGCTTCATAGCAAATACCATTAGAAAGTAAATCTTTTGCTTGAAATATAATGTATCCACCATTTGCTTGATGTAATAAACCTGGTTTTAACATTGTATGGTCTGTTTTTAATGCACCATAGTAATTTTCATATTCTAATTTTCCAAAAATATTATGATAAGAATAGTTTGAATCCATTATAACAGGTGCACCTTGACGATTAGAATTGTCAACAAATAAATTTACTCTATAGTTTAAACAAGGATCGGAAGGCATTGGCATTGGTTGTTGCATTTGATGAGTATTTTTTGAATCTTCCTCTAAAAATACAGGAATATTTTTTAATACATCTTGTTTTACATCATTTAAAAATTTATTTATCTTTTTGTTTCTTTTATATTTAGATTTTAAGAAATTAATGTGAACATTTACTGTCATAAGTGCAATGTTAGATTGCCATTCAGAAATTCTTTTATCAGATGCACGCTCTATTTGTTTTATTTTACCAATAACATTCATTATTTCTTCTTGTACAATTACTGACTTTTCTTCATATTCTTGTTTGGTTTGCTCATCAAGCTTATCAAATTCTTCTTCTTCAATTGGATTTCCATTTACTATTGGCATCATATATATACCATTTTGAGCTGATTTAACTTGAAAATTATATTTAGAAGCAAATTTATTTAATTCATCCATAAGTGAATTACGTTTTTCTTCAAATTCTTTTTTTATTAATGCTTTTTCTTTTTCAAAATCATCAGCGTTAAATGTTTTTTGTATGTCCTTTTTAATTTCTTTTATAAATCCATCCATTGATTCTTTAAATTCTTTACCTTGTCCAGCAGGAAGAGACACACTTATTGGCTCATTTGGATTATCAAAATTGTATATGTAGCACCAATCATTTGGAACTTTTTTCTTTGCAGCAATTTCGTCTAGGTAATTTTTTGTATACATTGTTTTTCCTACTCCACCAGGGCCTTCTAAATATAAATTATAACCTTTAACATCTATTTGAATGCCAAATTCTAGTGCATCTATTCCTCTAGTTTGACCAATTCCTGTACGTATTGATTCCAATTCTTCTGTAGTTTTGAATTTAAATAAATTAGGATTACATGTTATTTTTAAGTCTTTATAGCTTAATTCATTTTTATTTTTCATTTGTTTTCCTCCATTTTTCATATTGTTACCATTTGTGTAATTTTATAATCATATTTTATATTAGAAAAAAGAATTTGTAAATGGATTTTTGAAAAAAATCTGAACACTTAGTACAAATAAAAAAAACTATTGCAATATCTAAAAAAAATATATATAATAATACCGACAAAATAAAGATTTTCTACTATATTAATAAAATTATATAAAGTAGGGAGAAAATATGAATAAGACAAAGAGAAAAATATTTGAAACCTCAATGAGATTATTTGCCGAGAAAGGTTATGATGCAACAAGTATAGAAGAAATAACTGCAACAGTAGGAGTAGCAAAAGGGACTTTATATTATCACTTCTCAAGTAAAGAAGAAATTTTTAATTTTTTAGTCGAAGAGGGAATAAAATTACTTCAAAATAGTATTGATATAAAAACTTCGAAATTGAACCATTATATTGATAAAATAAAAGCAATAGTTTTAATTCAAATAAAAATAGTAGTAAAATATGAAAATTTAATTACAATTTTGCTTAGTCAATTTTGGGGTAAAGAATCGATAAATCAAAAGTGTAAAAAGCATGTAGATGATTACATAAATACAATAGAAAATATAGTAAAAAAAGGGATTAAAGCAGGTGAAATTAAACAAGGAGATCCAGAAGCAATTGCTTCAGAAATTTATGGTTTAATATGTTCAGCTCTAGTTTATAAATTAAGAAATAACGGTGAAATTGAAACAATGAAATTATATAAAGAATTTGAGTCAACTGTTATTCAAGGCCTAAGAGTTAATAATAAATAAAGGGGAGTATAAAATGAGAAGTCCAATTCATGAATTTACAAAATTTGATAATATTAAAGATATGCTTAAAAAATCAGGAGAAAAATTTGGAGATAGACCGGCGTATATATATAAAACCGATGTTGCAGACAAGTTTAAACAAATAACTCATAAAGAATTTAGAAATGAAATAGATGCTTTAGGAACAGCTCTTATAAATTTAGGATTAAAAGATAAAAGAATTGCTGTAATATCTGAAAATAGATATGAATGGGGAATGGCATATTTAGCTGTGGTTTGTGGAACTGGTGTAGTGGTACCTTTAGATAAATCACTTCCAAACAATGAAATAGAAAGTTTAATAAATCGTTCAGAGGTTGAAGCAATTTTTTATTCTAATAAATATAATGAAATCATGGATCAATTAAGAAAAGAAGGAAATACAAAAATAAAATATTTCATTTCTATGGATTTAATTAAAGAAACAGAAAATGTATATTCTCAAAAAGAATTGGTCGAAAAAGGTAAAAAACTTATAGAAGATGGAAATAGAGAATTTTTAGATGCAACAATAGATAATGAAAGTATGGGAATAATGCTATTTACATCTGGAACAACGGCACAATCAAAAGCTGTAATGCTTTCACATAAAAATATAGTAAGTAATTTGATGGATATAGCATCAGTCATAAAGGTTGATGAAAATGATAGATTTCTATCTTTTTTACCAATGCATCATACATTTGAATGTACGGTTGGATTTTTATATCCCTTATCTAAAGGTTCAGCAGTAGCTTTTTGTGAAGGTATTAAACATATAGCTGACAACATAAAAGAATACAAAATTACGGCAATGATATCAGTTCCAATATTATTTGAAAATATGTATAAAAGGCTAATGAAAGCAATTGAAAAACAAGGAAAACTAGAAAAAGTAAAAAAAGGAGTAAAAATTACTCAATTCTTATTAAAATTCAAAATTGATGTTCGAAGAAAAATATTTAAAGAAATACTTGATAATTTTGGAGGAAAATTAAGATTATTTGTTGCAGGAGGAGCTGCGTTAGATCCTTCAACAGAAAAAGGATTTAATGAATTAGGAATAACAATGCTACAAGGATATGGACTTACAGAAACATCACCTGTTATTGCTGCTGAAGATGATAAATTTAAAAGATTAGGCTCTATAGGAAAGGCTTTCCCTAGTTTAGACGTAAAGCTTGACAACGTAAATGAAGAGGGAATAGGCGAATTACTTGTAAAAGGACCAACAACAATGCTAGGTTATTATAATAACGAAGAAGCAACAAAAGAAACTATTGAACCAAATGGGTGGCTTCATACAGGCGATTTAGCAAGAATAGATAAAGATGGATATATATTTATAACAGGAAGAAAAAAATTTGTTATAGTTTTGAAGAATGGAAAAAATATATACCCTGAAGAACTTGAAACCCTAGTTAATAAAATCGAAGGAGTAAAAGAATCTTTTGTATATGGATTACCAGAAGAAGATGGAGACTATAAAATTTGTGTTAAAATTCAATATGATAAGGAAATAGTTCAAGAAGTATACAATGTTAATAATGAAGATGAAATTAAGGAAGCCCTATGGAAAGAAGTTAAAAAAATTAATAAAACAATGCCACCTTATAAATATATTAGGGATGTCATTGTTACAGAAGATGAATTTATAAAAACTACTACTCAAAAAATAAAGAGAAATGAAGAAATGAAAAAAATATTAAATTAATATAAAAAAGGGCAAAATATAGATTTTTGCTCTTTTTGTAATATTTTTGTAATATTTACGTAATAAAAAAGTAAAGAAAAAAATTGTAGAATTCTATTGTAGTTTTTTGTAATTTAATGTATAATAAAAAATGAAATAAGTCTCAAAGATAAATATGCGTAAGTAAAAAGGAGGGAAGTTTACAATGTCTAGATCTGGCATAGTAAACGTGAGAATGGTAATCACGGAAGAAAAGATATTATCTAATATAGAAAAAGTACAAAAATTGATAAATCCAAACAGCAAGAAACAAATTGTTCAATTGGACGAAGATACATACTTTAAAGATATGATTGAGTCAATCAAAGCATATTTAATTGAATATCCAAAGAAAAATAATTTTCCTGCAAGCGTTTATAAAGCTGCTTACGGATTAGTTGAATTTGCTACAAATCAATTTGAGGAAAACACAAAGAGAATAGAAGAACTAATAAGACAAAGAGAACAAAACATAATATTAGCAGGTGTTTTAAAAGATTTAATAGAAGTTGTACAAGCTAAAGAAAAAGGTTGGAAAGATCAAGTTAAAGAAGTAGAAGGTCAAATGCCTGAGGATATAGTAGAAACATTATATATTGTAGGAAAATGTAAAGATGATACATCAGAAGAATATGAAAATGCAATAAAAATTCTAAATGCTAGAGTAAATAATTTAGAATCTAATTTACATATAGAAATAGATATGGAAAGAATTGAAGATAGATCTAAAGCTTTAAGTTACATAGGAATTGAAGTAGCTGATGCATTAAAATCAATTCCAACACCAGTTGAAGAAACACAACAAGTAGTAGAAGAAGTTGCTCCAGTTCAAGCAGAACAACAATATGTACAAGAAACAACATTTGAAGTTAAACCATCATTATGGGAAAGAATTAAAAATAGTAAAATAGGAAGAGCAATAAGATATGTAACAAAGATAAGATTAAGATTAGATGTTCCAACAGGTCTTCCAGAAGGACAAAATGAAAATAATTAAATTTGCAATAATTGAAGTTAGATATTAGATGTATCTAACTTCTTTTGTACATATTTAGTATTTATAAATTTTATAATAATATTTTTATAGTTATTTTTTTGCAAATTTTTTAAAAAAGTATTGACAACCAATAGAAAATAGTTTATACTTTAACTTGCGTTAAGTGGTAGATGCTCCCTTAGCTCAGTTGGTCAGAGCAACCGGCTCATAACCGGTGGGTCCAAGGTTCGAATCCTTGAGGGAGCACCATTTTTTATTTTTAATTATATATGGGTAGTTGGGTGAGTGGCTAAAACCGCCAGACTGTAAATCTGGTCTCATTTGAGTTCCTTGGTTCGAATCCAAGACTGCCCACCATTGAATTAAAACCGTACAAGTATTGAAATTAAAAAATATAGAAAAAATTTACCAAAAAAATATGTAATTGTAAAAAATATGAATAAAAAAAGAAAAAACAAATATACTATAAATATATAATAATATTTTGAAAGGATGAAAAGATATGAAAGTTATAGATACAATTGCATTAATATTGGTTATTATTGGTGCTATAAATTGGGGACTAATTGGAATATTTAACTTCAATCTAGTAGATACAATTTTTGGTACCATGTCAGCAATTAGCAGAATAATTTACACATTAGTTGGAATTTCAGGATTATGGAGTATCAAACTATTATTTAGTGATAATTAATAAGAAAATGAAGCTAACCTTAGAAGGTTACTTCATTTTTTTAAATTGTGACCAAAAGTGCAAATATCATAAAACATAAGTTAAATTAGTGTTGAAAAAAATAAACAAATATAGTAAAATATAGCAAGAAGTAAGGTGAAAAATATGAAATTAAAAGATATAAAAGATAAATTTCCAAAAGAAGGAACAATACTAAAAGACTTAAAAGATAAAATACCATTTCAAACAAACAAGATAAAAGTATATTCTTTTGTTGGACCATCAGGAACTGGAAAAAGTTATAGAGCTCAAATGGTTGCAAGTGAAAGGAATATAGAATTTATAATAGATGATGGACTTTTAATAAACAATAATCAAGTAGTAGCTGGTGAATCAGCAAAAAAAGCTCCAACAAAAATAGAAACAGTAAAACATGCATTATTTTATAAAGAAGAAGAAAAGCAAGAAATAATAAGAGCATTAAAAAAATATAAGCCAGAAAGTATATTATTATTAGGAACTTCAGATGGAATGGTAGACAAAATTGCTGCAAATTTAGGACTTCCAGAAATATCTGAAAGAATATACATAACAGATGTTGCAACAGAACAAGAAATGCAAACAGCTAGAAAGATTAGAGTAACAGAAGGAAAACACGTAATTCCTGTTCCAACATTCGAAATAAAAAAAGATTTTTCAGGATATTTGCTTGATCCACTACAAATATTTAAATCAAAAGGAAAAGGGCAAAAACCGTACATATCTGAAAAATCAATTATTAGGCCAACATTTAGCTATTTAGGAAAATTTACAATTTCAGATTCAGTTTTTAGGCAAATTTTAGGTTATCTTGCGGGAAATACACCAGCAATAAATAGAGTAATGAAAACTAGAGTAGAAAACTTAGGTGAAGGTGTAGATATATATATGGAAGTGGAAATTGTATATGGTTTTAACGTAGTAGAAGGCTTAAATACATTTAAAGAAAAAGCAAAGAAAGAAATAGAAACGCTCACTGCAATGAATGTTGTTAAATTAGAAGTCGTAGCCAAAAGCTTATACGTACCAGAAAATAAGGAGGAAAAGTAAATGTCATTTATAGTTGCAATAGATGGACCAGCAGGTTCAGGAAAAGGAACAATTACAAAATTAGTAGGAGAAGAATTAGATTTTATAACATTTGATACAGGAGCTATGTATAGAGCAATTAGCTATTATATGTTAAAAAATAGCATTAGTTTTAATGATAAAGAAAAAATAAAAAAGATGCTTAAAGAAATAGATATAAAATTGGAATTTGAAAATAGAGAACAAATTTTATATTTAAATTCTCAAAAACTTGTTAAAGAATTAAGAACTAAAGAAGTAAATGAAGTGGTATCTCAAGTTTCACATATTTTAGAAATAAGATTAGCAATGGTAGAACTTCAAAGAAAATTAGCAAAAAGAAAAAATGTTATTTTAGAAGGAAGAGATATTGGAACTAATGTATTTCCAAACGCTGATGTAAAAATATATTTAGATGCCTCTGCAGAAGAAAGAGCAAATAGAAGATTTAAACAAAATTTAGATAATAATATAAATAATAGTTCATATGAAGAAATTTTAGAAAATATAAAATTTCGTGATTATAATGATAAAAACAGTGATATTGCTCCATTAAAGCAAGCAGAGGATGCAATATATTTGGATTCAACAAACCTATCAATTGAACAAGTAAAAGATAAAATTGTAGAGATTATTAAACAAAAAAGGAATGAAAAATAATGAAAAATTTTTTTAAAAAAATTATAAAATCATTTGTAAAAGGTGTAATACACCTATGGATTAAAGTTTATTATAGAGCTGAAATAATAGGATTAGAGAATATTCCAAAAGAAGGAGCATTAATTTTTGCAGGAAACCATAGATCTTATTTAGATCCTCCACTAATAGTTGTAACAGCTACAAGAGATATGAGATTTTTAGCAAAAGAGGAACTTACAAAAAATAAATTTTTTAAATTTTTAGGTTGGGTATTTAATGTTATTTTGGTAAAAAGAGATGATAAAGATGTAAATTCAATAAAAGAGTCTTTAAAAACATTAAAAAACGAAGAATGTATAGCTTTATTTCCAGAAGGAACAAGAAATGGTATAGAAAAAGGGCAAAAGACAAAAGATGGAGTAGCTTTTTTTGCAGTTAGAAGTGGAGCTAAAGTAGTACCATGCGGAATTAAAGGAGGACAGAAAGGAAATAGGAAAGTAACAATTAGATATGGAAAACCATTAGATTACAGTAATTACAAAGGAAATAAAGATAAACAAATTTTAGACAAAATTACAGATGAAATTATGAGTAATATTTTAGAATTAGCAAAATAGAAAGTGTAAAATTTTAATTGGCAAATAAATATAAAAAATAATAGAAAAAACATAAATAATTCGATAGAATATTAGTAGTAAAAAATCAATATTCAAAGGAGAATTATTTATGTTTGATAATATTATAACAGATAAAGAAATAGATTTCAATGAAATAGAAAATAAAGTATATGATTTTATGATTAATTTATGATAATGTCTTAAGTAGTAACTTTAGAAAATGTCCCAACCAATAAATATTTGTTCTCTA